>CAJYKY010000055.1 GCA_913775005.1 uncultured Achromobacter sp. | reverse complement strand
AGCTGCCCGTCTGGGTCAAGGTGGACGCCAACTACAGCGACCTCACCACGGCCGCCGCCTTCTGGCAGCGCATGGTCGACGAGCGCCGCGCCTGGCTGCGCGACGGCCAGAACCAGGCCATCACCGTGGACCAATTGCCCACCCGGCTGGGTCTGGCGCGCGCCGAGGAAGCGGGCGGCATGCAGGAAGACCGCTACCGCTCGCTGGTTTATTTCACGCGCGACGTCGCCTACAAAAACGGCAGCCTGCCCGAGTTTGCTGAGTTCCTGTGGGGCGACTGGCTGCGCCGCCAGGCTGCCGGCGGCCAACTGGCCACGCTGGATCAATACAAGATGGTGGCGCCCGCCACGCCGGCGCAGATCTTGGGGGTCAGCACGTTCAACGCCTCGCTGGTGCCGGGCGGTGTCAATGACAGCTACGCATCGGCCGTGCGCGACGCGGCGCTGAAGATGGGCGCCTTGGCGCCCACCGACCCCGTGTTCGATGACCGTACCGCCGCCAGCCTGGGCGGCATCCCATTGACGGCAAACGTGGCGGGCAGCATCTCGGTCAAGGACCAGCGCGATACGCTAGAGGAATTGCCGCGCGTTGACCGCAAGAACGACGGCACGCCGCGCAACGCCGGCAAGCTGTGGTTTGCCGTCAACTACCGCGCCTGCGGCAAACCGGCAGCGGGTACGTGCTGGGGCTGGTAACCCGCTGACAGACTACGGGCCGCGAGATATTGCAGTCTCGCGCCCGAATCTGCCGTTTATCCCGCAATTGCATCCCGCGTATTTTTCGCGTGATTCGAGTATCTTGTGGCTCTTCCCGACTTTTCCCCGAGACGCTATCCATGAGCACCGACTCCACTCTTGCGCCCGCCACGCCCAGCGCCGACGCCTTCCTGCAATTTCTTGTCAACCTGGTGAACAACGGCAGCCAGCTGGAAAGCATCGGCGTGACCTTGCAGATGGGCGGCATGCTGGTGTCGGGGTCGATTGTGTCGGGCGCCGATTACTTCGACCGTTTCGCCGCGAATTTTTCGGATTCGTTGGGCGCGCTGGATGCTAATACGCGCAGCGGCGTGCGCGCATCCTTGGCGGAATTGGGCGACGTGTTCCGCGTGCCGCAGCCGGTAGACCCGCTGCCCAACTACATCCACCTGTCCGACGCGCTGTTCTTCGCGGCGGATGGCACGCCTATCGCCGGCCAACCCACGCTGTGGCGTGGCCGCACGAGCTCGGTGGATGGGTTCATCCTGGGCCGCCTTCAGTCCGACGCAGCAAACTGATCCAGACTTGGCGCGCTGAAGGCGCGTGGCGGCACAGCCTGCGCCGCCCGATAGCGTGAGGGACGGGTGACCGTGCTAGGCGCCTTCCGCGCTGACAAAGCGCGTGGTACACGCGTTGAATGATCGCCACGCGCCGCTGTCAGCCTGCAACCACGCGTCCAGGCAATCCGCGCTAAGCGGCGCCGACAAAGCGTGGCCGCGAAACAGCAGATCGCTGTGCAGGCGCATCCAGGCAAAATCGCGGATATCGTCCACGCCGCTGGCCACCACTTGCAAGCGGGCATTCCAGGCCCGTTCCATCAACGTGAAAAAACGGCCCTGCAAGGACCGGTTTTCGGACAGACCCAACGGGATCTGCACATGCAGCCCCACGGCGTGCAAGGCCCCGTATTCCAGCGCTTTGCCGTTCTTGAATTCCGGCGTCAAACGTGCGCGCAGACGCGCCTGGAATTCGGGGTAACGCGCCAACACATCGGCGCGGTCAGACAGGCGGTCGCTAAGCGGCAACGTGAACGTGACACGCCGGGCCGCCACCATCAGCGGCGCGATGTCTTCATGTTGCAGCTGCTTGTTGATCCAGATGCGCTCGCCTTCCAGCCCGATCCCCAATTCCGTGCACAGGCGTTCGGCAAGATCGGTGGTTGCGGAGACATCCAGCGGATGTTCAAACGACAATTCGATAGGCGCGTTGAAGCGCTGAAAGAAAGCAACGCCTGCTTGCAAGCCCGCACCCAGGCCGGGCGGCGCGAGGCTGCTCCACGGAGACGGACGGCAACGGCCCAACACGGCGTATTCGTGGACATGCCCCTGGGCGGTGAAGACGGGTTGAAAGCGCAGCAACACGGGCTTGCCGGCGGAGGACCAGTACCGGGCGTCGTCTCTCATGGAATCACCTTCGAGCTGCGATGCCGAAATGGCCGGTGCCAGGTCACTATCATTCTGTTCTCGGTAAACGTCTGACCGTCGCGGCGCAGAAGCCGCGAGGCGATTGAACCCGCTGATTGCTGCATAGGGCTGCTGCATGCGGAATGTCAGCGAATAGTGCCGAAGGCCCGACGCCGAAAGAATAAGAAGATTCTTAAACCCCAGACGCGCAAGGGCGCGCGCATTTTGAGATTCTTCTTATTCTCTGGGTAAGCATGTGTTTCTACCATGCCTCCAATGCTGGTAGAAGACCGTGGCGCCCTCGCCCTAGAACCTCAGGCCGCACCGCGCGCCGCCTCTTTGCTGCTGCATTTTCTTGCAGTGGCTCTGCTCGTTTGCATCGCGGCGAGCGCCGCGCTTTATCTGTACTGGACCTTCAGCAACGTCGTGTCCACCTACCGGCGGCACATGAATGCCGCTGCTTACGAAGCCCAGCTGTTCTTCGATCAACGCGAGGCGCTGCTACGCTCCATTTCAGCCTCAGCCGTGCGCAACGCGAGCGGCAGCCCCATCAGCCAGACCCCTAATCATTTCGACCAGACGGGCCAGGTGGAAGTCCTGCCCCTGCAAGACGCGCCCGACACCTACGACTGGGCCTTGATCCTGACCCCGCGCGACCTGCGCCGCATGGCACTTGCCAACACCAAGATCGTCTATAGCTCGCTGCGCAGCGCCAGCACCACGCGCGTGGCCGCGCATGGCCAGATCGCCGTGTCGATGATTCCCGCCGCCATCCAGCAATGGCTGACGCTGACGCTGACCGACATCCAGACGCGCCCTGCCCCGCACGGCCAGGCGCCCATCGTCTGGTTGCATCCGCCACAAGATTCCGTCAAACGTCTGTTCCTCTTCACCCCGCTAGACCCGCTGCATCCCGAATCCGGCTGGGTGGGGCTGGAAGTGCACGGGGTCGAAAGCGCCGTCACCGTGCCGCGTATCGGCGCGGGCAACTACGTATTGTTCGATGAACAAAACCGCCCGGTGCTGCACGGGGGGCAAGCCGACGCGCCCGACGACGTGCTGGCGCGCAGCACACGCGAAGACGCGTTCGGGCTACGCGGTTCGAGCTGGTTGCCGGAATACCTGGTGCTAAGCAAATCCGTGGGCGATGACGGCTGGCGCCTCGTTTACTACACGCCCATCCTGCATGTGCTGAGCGACAACGCCTTCGCGCTGCAAACCGCCGCCGTCGCCTCGCTGCTGCTGGTCATCGCCGTCATCCTGCGCGTGCGCTACATCCGCCGGCAACTGGTGCTGCCTGCCCTGCGCCAATACGAAGCGCTGGCTGACAGCGTGTCGCTCAATCGCAAGCTGATCGAAGTGGCGCCCGTGGGCCTGTGCCTGTTGCGGCGCTCGGATGGCGCGGTGGTGCTGTCCAATGACATGGCGCGGCGCTGGTTCCAAGGCACGCCCGGCTGGCGCGCGGAAATCCTGTCACACGAAAGCGACGAAGCCGGGCGTGAGCACAAGCTCAAAGATGGGCGCACCGCCTACCTGACGTTCGCGCCCACCACGTATCGCAATGAATCCGTGGTGCTGTGCGGCATCAGCGACATTTCGGCGCTCAAGCGGATCGAACATTCCCTGCTTCAGGCCAAGCGCGACGCCGAAGCCGCCAACCAGGCCAAGACGCTGTTTCTGACCACCATGAGCCACGAGATCCGCACGCCGCTGTACGGCATTCTCGGCACGCTGGAACTGTTTTCATTGACGCGCGTGAACGGGCAGCAGGCGCAATACCTGGAAACCATCCAGCAATCGTCCAGCACCTTGCTGCGCACCATCAACGACACGCTGGATCTGTCACGCATCGAAGCGGGGCACACGGTGCTGGAAAGCGCGGCGTTCTCGCCCGTTGAATTGCTGAACAATGTGGTGGCCAGCTTTTCTGCGCGGGCCCACGCCAAGGGTCTGCGCAGCTACGCCGTGGCCGACCCTGACACGCCCGCCGCCGTGGTCGGCGACGCCACCCGCATCCGCCAGATTCTCGACAACCTGGCCAGCAACGCCATCAAGTTCACGGATTCCGGCCAGATCGTGCTGCGCCTGAAGATCAACAGCCGTGACCGCGATAGCGCGGACTTGTGCTTCCAGATCGCCGACACCGGCGCGGGCATCGCCCCGGAACACCATGCCCGCCTGTTCGAACCGTACTACCAGGTCGATGCCGACAACGCGGTTTCATCGCCCGGCACCGGGCTGGGGCTATCCATCTGCCGCCGCCTGTCCGACATGATGGCCGGCAGGCTGAACGCCGTCAGCGAACCCGGGCTGGGCACCAGCGTCACGTTCGAATTGCGCCTGCCCCTGGCGCCCGAACCGGCCGACGCCCCCAGCATGGCGCTGGAAAACGCCACGGTCTACGTCCAGGGCGCCGTGCCCGAAATCGTCAACAACCTGTGCGACTGGCTGCGCCGTTGGGGCGCGGTAGCCCTGCCGTTTCCGGCTGGCGGCATCGTGTCCACCGAACCGTCGGTGCTGGTACAGACCTGGCCGTACGCCCAGAAGATCGGCAACGCGCCGGGCCCGCAAGTCATCATCCATCCACCCGGCCTGCGCCCCCGCGTAGAAGACAGCCACCGCAATTGGTTCGCCACCGCCTACAGCCTGACCAGCATCAATCACGCGGTGCGCCTGGCGCAAGGCGGCATGGCCCGCAACGCCGTGTTTGACGCCAAGGCCAAACCCGAATCGCTGGGTCTGCGCGTGCTGGTCACGGAAGACAACCCGATCAGCCAGCTGATCCTGCGCGAACAGCTTGAACATCTGGGTTGCACCGTGGCGCTGGCAGGCAACGGCCAGGAAGCGCTGAACCTGCCCGACATCATGCAATTCGACGCCGTGCTGACTGACTTGAACATGCCCTTGGTTGATGGCTACGAGTTCGCGCGCATGCTGCGAAAGCGCGGCTTTGACAAGCCGATTCTCGGCGTCACGGCAAACGCCTTTCCCACCGAGCAGCGGCGCGGCATGAATGCCGGCATGACCGGCCTGCTGGTCAAACCCCTGCCGCTCACCGTCTTGCGCGAAAGCCTGCAAACGGTCAAAGACCCCCGGAGTTGACAATGCTTTCCGTCTATAAGGTGCTGGTCCTGGACGACCACGCATTCCAATGCGCGCAAATGCGCGGCCTGCTGGAAGACGCCGGATTCGCGCACGTGGACATGGCGCATACGGCGCAAGAGGCATTGGCCAAGGCCCGCTCGCAGACGTATCAGCTGATCCTGATGGAATTGAACATGCCCAGCATGGACGGCGTGCAATTCATCCACGAACTGGCGCGCCTGCACCTGAGCCCGATGCTGGCGATCACCACGACGTGCTCGCGCCGCATCATGAACAGCGTCAGTCTGATGGCCAAGGAAAAGGGGCTGGCCGTGATCGGCGCGTTTACCAAGCCTGTCACGCGCGAGAACGCGCAGGCGCTTGCCGACCGGCTGCGCCTTGAAAACGCCGACCCTGCCTCGGCGCCCGCCCCCCTTCTTGATTCCGCCCGGCTGTTCGAACGCCAGACCTTGGAAAAGGCGCTGGATTCCGGGCAGATCCAGGCCTGGTTCCAGCCGAAAAAGGCATTGACCACGGGCAATATCGTCGGCGCGGAAGCGCTGGCGCGCTGGCATCACCAGGAATTCGGATTCATGCTGCCCTCGTCATTCCTGGGGGCCGTACGCCACCACGACCTGGATCACGCCTTGCTTGTGCGCATGCTGGAAGACGCCCTGACGGCGTACCGGCGGTGGCGGCAATTGGGCTTCCGGATACCCGTGTCGGTCAACCTGCCCACGCGGCTACTTGATCAACCGCATTTGCCAGACGAGCTTTACAATCTTGTCGCGGATCACGACGTGCCCTTTGAGGACGTCACCTTTGAACTGCTGGAAGATGAAGCCGCAACGCTTCCCGGTCAGTACTACATGGGCGCGAGCCGTCTGCGCCTGAAGGGTTTCGGCTTGGCGCAGGACGATTTCGGCAGAGGCTACAACTCCATGTACACCCTGATCTCGACGCCGTTCACCGAAGTGAAGATCGACCGCGCCTTTGTCAGCGGCGCCGCCGACGACGGCGTCCTGGCCGCCGCCTTGCTGTCTTCCGTGCAG
>CAJYKY010000054.1 GCA_913775005.1 uncultured Achromobacter sp. | reverse complement strand
TTCGACGGCGAACAAGGCTGGATGGACAGCGGCAACGTGCTGGCCGCCAGCCCGAAGATCTTCACGCAGATGCTGACGTCGCTGAACCCGCCGTCGGCGGCCTAAGGCTGTATAGATTCATCTTGCAGACAAAAAACCGGCCGAGTGGCCGGTTTTTTATTGGGTGGCGGGTACGGTCCCTGCGGTGGGCTAGCCCGCGGCGCCCTGGTGCACAAGCTGCCCGTCCGGCAGAACGAACCAGGCGCGCAACCCCAGGTCGCGCACGACGGTTGCGGTGGCCGGCAAGGGCATATGCGAGAAGGCCGTGGACAGGGCGTCCGCCGTGGTGGCGTCCGGCGCCATGACGGACACGCTGCGGTATCGCGGCTGTGCGCTGCCCGTCCGGGGATTGAACAGATGCGTGTACCGGCCAGCGGCATCCAGCGCGGTGCCATAGCCGCCGGAAGTGGCCAGCGCGTGGTTGCGTATCGGGGCTGACGCCAGGATCTGGTCGGGAGCCATCGGGTCCGCCAAGCCGACCTGCCATTCACCCGGTACGGGCCGGGTATCCAGCCCACGAATTTCGCCCATATCCACAAGCGCGCGGTCCAGGCCCGCCTGCGCCAGCAGTTCGGTGACCCGGTCGGTGATGTAGCCTTGCGCGATGCCGTTCAGCGTCACGCCCATTGCCGGGTGGTTCAACTCAATACGCCCGCTGTCCAACACCACTGCTTCGTACGACACGCGAGACACCGCTTGCGCAATCGTCGCGGGCAGCGGGCCATCAGGCGCTGCGCCCGCCTGGGCGAAATGCTGCGCATACACCTGCCATAGCGCTTGCACGGTGGGGTCGAACGCGCCGCCCGTCAGCCGGTGGTAGCGGCGGCTTTCGCTAAGCAGGCGCAACAGGTCGGTGGGCGGCTCATCCAGAAATCCCTGGCGGTTCAGAACGGACAGCGCGCTGTCGTCGCGATAAAGGCTGAACACGCGTTCCAGGCGGCGCAATTCTCGCAGGGCGCGGTCGATCAGGCGTTGTGCCGCGGCCGCGTCCGGGTGATAGATGCGCAACTCCGCGTCCGCGCCCAAGGCCACGCCCTGCCAGGTCGTGGGGGTCAGGGCGGCGACGGCGCGGCGTGCCGGCAGGAAAGCAAGCGCCATTGCAGAGGCGGCGGCGATGCCGATGAAACGGCGGCGGGTGGGATTCATGATGTGGTGACTCAAGAGGCGGCAGGGCGGCGGAACCGCCGCGCTACTGGGCGAAGACATAGGGTTCCGGCACGTCGGCAAACACAACGACCCGTCCGCCATGGGCTTGGGCAAATGCCCGTGCCAGCGCCGAGAACGGCATGGCGTCTTCGGCGCCCATGCCGCCGACAAAGCGGCCTTCAATGACATAGAAGGCCTGCCGAGCGTCGATCCACGTGGTCGGGTCGGGGTTGCCGTCAGGGCCGGCCGTGCCCATGTCGTTTACATAGAGCGCGCTGACGGCTTTAGGCTCTTCGGGCAGCAGCGTGTACGCAAAGACCTGCTTGATCGACGAGAACCAGATCGGGTCCGGGCGTCCCTTGATGAAGATCTGCCCTTTCGGCCCCCCGTGATCCAACAGCGCCATGCCGCAGTAATGGCCGACGGACTGCGTCGTGATGGCTTGCGGCGCAGGCGGGGCGGCGGCGTTGTCTGCGCCGTTGCAGGCAGCAAGGCTCAGTCCGGCGGCAAGCGTCAATGCCACGCAAAGCTTTCTCATAGCGGCTTTCTCCTGAAAGCGGCGGCCGCCAACAGGAATGGAACGGCAATCCACAGCAGTTGCGCGGCGACCAAGGCAGGTATCGGCAAACTGGCTTGATCGCTGACGCCCGCCATCCCGGCGTACTGTGAAATGTTCTCGAAGCCTGTCAGGTTCAACAGCCGGTAAACGTCAGATGGATTCAGCAAGAGCAGCACGTTCAGCAAGCCGGGGGTGACGTGGCGGCCCTGGTCGGCCGCGAGCACGCCCAGCAGCGCCATGTCGTAGAGCACCACGAAAAACAGCCATACGCCGACGGCGATGCCAGCAGCGGTGGCGCGCTCGCGCACCAGCGTGCTGATCAGGTATCCCATCGCCAGAAAGGCGGCGCCCAGCAGCACGCTTGCGCCGATCAGCAGCGCGAACGGCTGCCAGGCGTTTACATCCAGACCGCCATAAGCCCATTGCAGCGCCAGGCCTGCAAAGCCGTAACCGGCACCGGTAGCCAGTGCCAGAATGGCCAGATGGCCGATGAATTTGCCAACAATCACCTGCCAGCGGGACACGGGGTAGCTGAGCAGCAGCGCCATGGTGCCGCGGTCGATCTCGCCGACCACGGCGTCATACGCCAGCAGCATCGCAATGAGCGGAACCAGAAAGATCGACAGGCTCGACAGGCTGACCACGGTCACGGCCAGCGGGTCGGCCTTGACCGTGCCGGTGGGTGAACTGCCAAGCAGTCCCAGCGCCAAGGCCAATGCGGCCAGAAGCAGCGCGGTGGCCAGCACCCAGCGGTTGCGCAGACCGTCGCGAATTTCCTTGCCGATGATGGTGAGTACCGCGTTCATACGTCTTCCCGTTCAAGCAGGTGTGCATAGATGTCATCCAACCCTGGCGCCTGGATATCCAGGTCGGCGATGGCGGGCGCAAGGGCGCCGATGACGCGGATGGCCTCGACCTTGTCTTGCTCCTGGCAAGCCAGCTCGAAGCGGCTGGCGTCGATGCGGCGCCACGTTTGCGGCAACATCGCGTCAGCCTGCGCATCTTCAAACGTCAGCCGGATCCGAAGGGGCAGGCCGGTTGAGCGCCGAAGCGCGGACATCGGGCCGTCGGCGATCTTCTTGCCGGCCTTCATCACAACGATGCGGTCGGCATGACCCGCCACTTCCGACAGGGCATGCGTGCTGAGCAGGATGGTCGCCCCGCCAGCACGCAGCTCATGGACGATCTCGTAGAACATCAGGCGCGAAGCCGGATCCAGTCCGGTGGTCGGTTCATCGAACAGCAACACGCGAGGCTGCCCAAGCAAGGCCTGGGCCAAGGCCAGCCGTTGCCGCATGCCTTTCGAGTAACCGCCGACGCGCCGGTGCGCCGCGCTGGCGATGCCGACTTTTTCAAGCAGCCGCGCATTGCCGCTGACCGGCTGGCGTTTGAGCCTGGCGTAGAACGCAAGCGTTTCCGCGCCGGTCATGGAAGGATGCAGCGCGACGGTCTCGGGCAGATAACCGATATTGCTGCGCAGGCGCGCGGCGGCGGCGCCATGGGCATCCTGGCCGAACAGTTTGACGCTGCCGTGCGTAGGGCGCATCAGGCCCAGGATCAGCTTGATCAGCGTGCTCTTGCCGGCACCGTTGTGCCCGGCCAGCGCTACGCACTCGCCTTCATGCAATTGCAGGTCCAGGCCGTCCAAGGCCCGCTGCGCGCCATAGTGCTTGCTGACGCCCGCTAGCGTGACAAGGTCATTGTTCATGGAGATTCCTTCGGATCCGCGGCGGGGGAAGAGGGGGGATTCATCAGCGGCGCGCTGTCGATGACGCCGCCGGGCAGCAGGGCAGGAAACTGCGACTGCGCCCACCGCACAATGGAAATCGCGGGGCTGTTCAACAGTATCCGGGCGGATGGCGCACGCCACAGCAGCTGGTCCACCACGTCATTGGGACGGTATGCGGTGTCGGCGATGCCGTCGCCATTCAGATCGAAGGCGGTGTTGTCGCTCCAGTAGTTGCCCCGTCCGTCGACGGACCAGTCCAGCGAGCGCGTGCCCACGTACTTGACCTGGTTCTTGTTGTTGATGAAGGCGTTGCCAGAGATCTGGTTGCCTTCCGAACCCGCGG
>CAJYKY010000053.1 GCA_913775005.1 uncultured Achromobacter sp. | reverse complement strand
GTTGCCGCTTGCTTCGCCGCATGTTCCGCCACCGTGTAGCCGCTGTTCGGACGATGCGTGATCAGGCCCTGCGCCGCCAGTAGCCGCAACGCGCCGCGTACCGGCGTGCGCGACACCTCGTAGGTTGTGCCCAGTGCTTCTTCGGAAAGATGGTCGCCCGGCGCGTGGCGCCCGGCCACGATGTCTTGTGCGATCAGTCGTGCCAGATCGACTTGCAGCGGAGTGGGGCGGGCATGAGCGGCGGTGGGCATGGCGCGTTGACGGGCAGGGAAAAGAAACGAAAGGGGGGCAACGAGACGGCTAATGGTACCGGAGCGCGTGCCTTCCGCGTTACCCCGGCGGTCTAGCGGCAAAGTGCCCCTCCGGGCGCCGCTGCGGACGTTCATTCATCTACCGGGCAAACCCTTATATTGAACTTTTATCTATATTAGTACAAAATCTGGCCGTCGATTCTGACTGTTCATACAGGCCGCTCCTGGCCTGCTTCGGAGTGTTGCTAGCGTGACGATGCCTACCCCGTTTCCCCTGGTTGATGTTGAGGGCAATCCTTATGAGCGCGGCCGCCAGCATGGCGCCGCCGTGCCCGAGCGCGTGGCGCGCAGCGTGGCCCTGTATCGCGGCCAGCTGGAACGCCGGGGGGTGAACGCCGCCCGCCTCAAAGAACTCGCCGCCGCCATGGTGCCGGTGGTGGGCAACTACGACGCGGCCTATCTGGAAGAGCTGCGTGGCATCGCCGATGGCGCGGGCCAGTCGCTTGAAGACGTCGTGGTCATCAACTGCCGCACCGAAATGATGTTCGGCCACGCCGAACTCGGCCGTGCGCGCAAGGGGCTGGACGATGGCTGCACGGGACTCGTCGTGCTGCCCGAGGCCGCCGCCAACGGCAAGCTCATGCACGCCCACAATTGGGACTGGCGCGAAGAATGCGTGGATACCGGCATCGTGCTGCGCATGCGCCGTGAAGACGGCCCCGACCTGCTGATGTTCACCGAGGCGGGCAGCCTCGCGCGCCATGGTTTCAACAGCGCGGGCGTGTCGCTGTCGGGTAACTTCCTGTCTTGCGAGCAGGACTACCAACGGCCTGCCGAAGTGCCGCTGGTGCTGGTGCGCCGCAAGATGCTGGAGTCCACCAACCTCTGCAACGCCATGAAGGTGTTGTGGGCGTCGCGCCGCTTCTGCTCCAACAACCTGATGCTGGCGCAGGCCCAGGGCGAAGCCGTGGACCTGGAATGCGCGCCCGACGAGATCTTCTGGATCACGCCTGAGAACGGCTTGCTGGTGCACGCCAACCACTGGGTCAGCGCGCCCGCCCGCGTAAAGCTGTTCGACAAGGGCCTGGCCGCCAATCCGGATTCCATCTACCGCCAGCGCCGCGTCGAGGTAATGCTGGCGCGCGCCAAGGGCAGCGTGGACTGGGACACCGTCAAGCGCATTCTGGCTGACGACTTCGCCGCGCCCGATGGCGTGTTGCGCTCGCCCAAGCCCGCCAGCTTCGACAGCATTTCGGCCACGGTGGCCACGACCTTGATGGAGCCGGAAAGCGGCGTGATGTGGATCGCGCGCAAGCCCTATGAAGGCCGCAACTTCGTTGAGTACCGGCTGTTCTGAGCCGCGCTTTAAGGACACATCCATGACTGTTAACGCCTTGCGCTTCAAGCGCGCGCTGATGTTATCTGCCGCCCTGGCCGGTGCCTTTTCGGGCCTGCCGGGGCGGACCCAAACCCAAACCCAGCCCCAAAGCCAAGCTGCGTCCTTGCTCGAGATCCGCTACGCGGAAGGCTCCGGCACGCCCACGTCCGTGCCGGGCGGACGGTCACGCAACACCTCTACCGACAACGTGCTGGCCCATGTGGTCGAAGCGCTGGTGGCGTTGCGGGCCGACATGAGCGTAGCGCCGATGCTGGCCGACAGCTGGACACTGTCTGAAGACAAGCGCAGCTACACCTTCAAACTGCGCGCTGGCATCACCTTCCATGACGGTACGCCCATGACGTCTGCCGATGTCAAATGGAGCTACGACTACCTGACCGGCGCAAAGTCGGAATATGCCTGCAAGAACCTGTACGACGGCACGAAGGGGGCCAAGGTCGTCGGCGTGGAAACGCCCGATGCCAGCACCGTGGTGTTCAAGCTGGATGCGCCCTATGCGCTGTTCCTGGATCAGATGGCAAGCGTGCAATGCCCGATGCCCGTGCTCAGCCCGAAAAGCGTGGACGCGGACGGCAACTGGGTCAAGCCGGTGGGCACCGGCCCCTACGTGCTGGCCGAGTGGAAGAAAGAACAGTACGTGCTGTTGACGCCGTACGCTGGCTATGCGCCGCGCAGCGAGACGCCCAGCGGCATGGCGGGCAAGAAGCAGGCGTTGGCGAACGTGCGCTTCGTGGTGATTCCCGATGCGGCGGCGCAGAAGGCGGCACTGATGGCCGGGCAGGTGGATGCCTACAACGCCGACGAAGACAATCTGCCCGCCAAGGACCCGCGCTGGAACACGGTGACCGAAGCTGGCCTGGACACCGTCAACCTGCTGATGCAGACGCGCGCGCCGCTGCTGTCCGATGTCAACATGCGCCGCGCCATTGCGCTGGCGCTGGATTTCCCCGGCATCGCACGCGCCCTGAACAATGGTCAGGCGGTCTACAACCCGTCGCTGGTGCCGACGTCCAGCGTCTATTACTCGGATGCGGACAAGGCGGGCTACGAAAAAAATCTGAAAGAGGTCAAGCGTCTGCTGGAAGCCGCCGGGTATCGCGGTGAAACGTTGAAGCTGCAAGCCAACAAGCGCTATCCGTATCTGTACCGCGTGGCCGTTGTGACGCAGCAGCTGCTGAACAAGGCCGGCATCAAGACCGAGTTGGACATGCTGGAATGGGGCACACAGGTCACCAACTTCCGTGAAGGCAAATTCCAGCTGATGGCCTTTGCCTATTCCGCCCGCACCGAACCCGCGCTGATGTTCCGCGATGTGATCGGCGACAAGGCCAAGACGCCCATGGTGCAATGGGAAAGCGCTGAAGCGGCAGCCATTCTTGAAAGCATTGAAGCCGAGTCCGATCCCGCCCTGCGCAAGGCCGCGTTCGACAAGCTGCACACGCTGATGCTGCGCGATACGCCCTTGCTGATGTACTACAACAAGCCGGGCTACGTGGTGGTATCAAGCAAGCTGCAAGGCTTTACCGGCTGGCCGCTGCGCAAGCCGCGCTTTTTCAACGTCACCAAGAACTGAGGCGCTGTGCTGGGCTATCTAACGAAGCGCATCGCGGCGGCGGTGCCCACGGTCATTGTGGTGACCGTGCTGGTATTCGCCATGATCCGCGCCATTCCCGGTGACCCGGCCTCGCTGATGCTGGGCGATATCGACAACCCGGCGCTGCTGGCCGAGATGCGCCACGCGCTGGGGCTGGACCAGCCCGTGGGCCGGCAATTCCTGATCTGGGTGGGCAACGCCTTGCAAGGCGACCTGGGCATGTCCATCGCCCGGCGTGAACCGGTCATGCATCTGGTGCTGACGCATTTCGCGGTGACGGCGCAGGTAGTGTTGACGGCCACCTTGCTGGCCTGCCTGGTCGCCATTCCGGCCGGCATGATGGCGGCGTGGCGGCAGAACCGCAGCGCCGATACGGCCATCGTGTCCACCTCCATCCTGTTCGTGTCCATGCCCAGTTTCTGGGTGGGCATTCTGCTGATCTGGCTGTTCGGCGTGAAGCTGAACTGGCTGCCCGTGTATGGGTTTGAGTCTGTTGCGGGAGGCGGGCTGGGCGCGCTGAAGTACCTGGTGCTGCCGGTTTGCGCCATCGTGCTGACCGAGATCGCCGCGATCACGCGGATGATGCGCGCCAGCACCATCGAGACGCTGCGGCTCGAATACGTGGCGCACGCGCGTGCGAAAGGCTTGCCCGAAAAGCGCGTGATGCTGCGCCATGTCCTGCCCAATTCGTTCGGCCCCACGCTTACCGTCATCGGCCTAATGCTGGGGCATCTGCTGTCCGGCGCGGCCGTCATCGAAACCGTGTTCACGTTACCGGGCATCGGGCGCTTGCTGGTGGAAAGCATCTACGCGCGGGACTATCCGGTGGTGCAGGGCTGCCTGCTGTTTATCGCATTGTTGTACGTGGCGGTGAATCTGGTGGTGGATCTGCTGTATCCGCTATTCGATCCGCGCGTGAAGCTGCAATAGGAAGATCATGACAAGCTTCAAACATACCAATGCCGTGCTGGGCGGCGCGCTGGTCGGCGGCGTGGTGCTGCTGGCGCTGGTGGGCCTGGTGTATACGCCGCACGATCCGCTGGAAGGCGATCTGCTGGCGCGCTTTTCACCGCCTTCCGCCGAGTACTGGCTAGGCACCGACGAGTTCGGGCGCGACGTGCTGTCGCGGCTGATGGCGGGCGCGGGCGTCAGCGTGGCGGTCAGCGTGTTCTCGGTGTTGCTGGCCTTGTTGCTGGGCACCACCATCGGCGTCGCGGCTGGTTATGCGGGCGGCTGGGTGGACCGCGGCATCAGCGTGCTGGTTGAATCCATGATGGCGTTTCCGGGGCTGCTGCTGGCGCTGGGCATCATGACGGTGCTTGGCCCGTCCAAGTGGGGCGTGGTGCTGGCGTTGGGCCTGGCATATTCGCCATCGGTGTCTCGTATTGCGCGCGGGGCCGCGCTGTCCCTGCGGCAGCGGGATTTTGTCATTGCGTCGCGCGCCACCGGGCATAGCGGATTGTGGACGGTGTTTCGCCATGTGCTACCCAACTGCGTGCCGCCCTTGCTGATCTTCGCGACGTCGATTTTCGGCTCTGCCCTGCTTGCCGAAAGCGCGCTGTCCTTCCTGGGCCTGGGCGTGCCGCCGCCGCTGGCGACATGGGGCGGCATGCTGTCTGAGAGCCGCAATGCGATGGATCAGGCGATTTGGCTGGCATTGTTTCCAGGTGCGATGATTTCGCTGAGCCTGTTGGGAATCAACCTGCTGGGTGATGCGGTGCGCGACAAGCTTGATCCGCGCATGCGGGGGGTGACGGCATGAGCGGCGCTCAAATGATCATGCCGGATGCGAGCACCTCCTCGACGCCCTTGCTGTCGGTGCGCGACCTTGAAATCCGCTTTCCGGGCAAGCGCGATGCAGCCCCCGTCGTGCAGCGGGTGTCGTTCGATCTGCATGCGGGCGAATCGCTGTCAATCGTCGGAGAGTCGGGCAGCGGTAAGACGCTGATCGGCAAGGCGTTGCTGGGCTTGCTGCCAGACGCGGCGCGCGTGACGGATGGCCGTGCCTTCTTCGATGGCAAGGACGTGTTGCCGCAAAGCGCTCGCGACTGGCAGGCAACGCGTGGCACCGGCATCGGCATGGTGTTTCAGGAACCCATGGTGTCGTTGAACCCGGCGTTTCGCGTGGGCGAGCAACTGATCGAGGCACTGGTTCTGCGACGCGGCATGTCGCGCCGGGCGGCCTGGAACGACGCCGTGCAGATGCTGGAGCGTGTTCGCGTGCGCGACGCCAAGGACTGCATGACGCGCTATCCCCACGAATTCTCGGGCGGTATGCGCCAGCGCATTCTGCTGGCCGGCGTGATGCTGCTCAAGCCGCGCTTGCTGATTGCCGACGAGCCGACCACGGCGCTCGATTGCGTCGTCCAGAAAGAAGTGCTGGACCTGATGGTGGAGCTGACGCGTGAGCAAGGCACGGCGCTGATCTTCATCAGCCACAATCTGGCGCTGGTGGCCGCGTATACGCAGCGCGTGCTGGTGATGTGCCGGGGCCGTGCCGTAGAAACGGGGCAGGTGTCGCAGGTGCTGTCGCGGCCGGCAGATCCGTACACTCTGAGCCTGCTGGATGCGCTGCCCAAGCGTGGTCCGGCGCGCCCGCCCGCGAAGGCGGCGCCGATCTTGCAGGTGGAGCGTCTTGCCATCGACTATGCCGTGCGGAGCGGATGGCGCGGCAAGCGCTACGTGCGCGCGGTGCACGAGGCAAGCTTTCAGGTGTCGCCCGGTGAAACGCTGGCTATCGTGGGCGAGTCGGGCAGTGGCAAGACCACCGTCATGATGTCGATTCTTGGCCTGGTGCCGCAGGCGCAGGGGCGCATCGCGCTGGACGGGCAGGTCCTGCCGCCAGGCGGCGAGGGCGCGGTGTGGCGCCATGCGCGCCGGCGCATCCAGATGGTGTTCCAGGACCCGTACTC
>CAJYKY010000052.1 GCA_913775005.1 uncultured Achromobacter sp. | reverse complement strand
GCCGGCGCGTCGCACGTGTTCGTGAACCAGATCGAAGTGCTGGGCGTGGCCATGGGCGCCTCGCCGCACGTGGCCGCGTTGCTGCTGGCCCCCGTGGCCACCGAGTTGCCGGAAATCATGAACGCGCTGATCTGGGTGCGTCAGGGCAAGGAACGCCTGGCGCTGGCCAACATCTCGGGCGCCATGATGATCCAGGCCACGATCCCCAGCGCGCTGGGGATCTTCATGACGCCGTGGTTGCTGGACGCGCCGCTGCTCGCCGCGGGTCTCTTCACAATGTTGTCGATCGGCCTCTTGTGGCTGCGTTTCCGGCGCTCGGCCATGAGCGTGCCGGCGCTGTCGGCAGTGGGCGGTTTGTATGCGTTGTTCGCGGCGTATCTGGGATGGCACTTTTATGCCTAAAAACCTTGTCCATCAGTGGAAACCCGCGTAAAATCCGTCCGTTATCCATCTCAGGAGCAGTCTTCGTGAATACCGATTCCGGCGAAAGTAGTCGATCTTGCATCGACATCGCTGTCTGACAGGAAACACGCAGAGCTCCATCTGCCGCATCCTGTCATACAGGTTGCGGCGTATCCCAAGCCCCGGGTCTCGACCCGGGCAGTAGCGCAAGCCTTCGGCTTGCCGGGACATTCCCCAACATAAACGCCAGAACCGCCGCTCGTCGCAGCGCCAGCGTTCGTGCACGTCTTTTGTGCGCGCCCGCCATGCGCCGCGTCGGCGCGTGCATGCGTACTCGCGATCACGCTCCCCATCTTGCAATGGAGGTCGTTATGCGTTTCTTCGACTTGTTCCTACGCCGCGCTGGCGTAGACCGTGCCACCGCCCTGAGCCGCCGTCGCGGCACGTCGCGTTTGACGGTCATTTGTCCGCGCGACGAACTGGGCGCATTGCGCAAGCAGATTTGCCTGGACTTCAGCGCCGCCGGCCTGGATGTCTCGCAAGTGCAGGTTGACCAGGGCCGCGATCCGAACCTGGCCTCGGCCTGCATCACCGTCAATTGCCCGCCCGAACTGCGCGGCGAATTGATGTCCCAAGCGCGCCGCTTGAGCACCAACCCCTCCGTGCGTCACGTGCATTTCGGCGTGCAAGCCGCCGCCATGGCAGCGTGACGCGCGCCTGTATCCCCTGGAGAGATCATGCCTAGTGCCTTAGACCCCGACCCTCGATTGCGCCACGTGCACGGCGCCGGCATGCCTGTCTGACCTGTCTTCTCCCTGCGAGCCGACCGGCCGGACATCTTCCCGGCGCATACGGACTCCGCAGCATTGAATCCCCGGCCTGGCCTGCGTCGCCTTTGACGTCTGCGCCCTGCAAGCCGGTGTTGATTCCCCGCTAGCCCCTTTTCCGTTTTAAGCACCCGGCGCGATCCCCACGCGATCCGGACACCGGCAACATTGCCCCGGCGTCTGCGCACGCCTGTACGCGGCGGATTGACGGCTTTCTTGCGAAAGCCGCGGCCCGCTGCTGCCCGCGCGCAGCCCGTCGGGCAGGGGAGCCCGTGTCTCCGACAACAACACAAAGAAAGCCGGAGCACTCCGATGTTTAGCTTCCTGAAATCGTTTTTTTCATCCGCCGCAGGACGGCGGCGCGTTGGCCGTCACTTCCGGCGGTCGCCCATGCTTGAACAAGGCGGCGCCGCTGCGGCGGCGGCCTCCGACACGTCGCGCCGCGCCAACCGCCGCGTGCTCGACCTGTCAGCGATGGACCTGTCGGCGTTGTTTTCGCTGCACGGCAGCCAGTACGGCGGCCTGTCTGAAAGCGCCGCGCAAGCCGCCCGCGAACGCCACGGCGCCAACGAGGTCGACCATGAAAAGCCGCTGCCTTGGTATTCGCACCTGTGGCTGTCCTATCGCAATCCGTTCAATCTGCTGCTGACCGCGCTGGCTGCCCTGTCATGGCTGACCGATGTGCAGATGGCCGAGCCCGACGATCAGTCGTGGACGGCGGTGGCCATCATCGGCTCGATGGTCGTCATCTCAACCGTCTTGCGCTTTGCGCAGGAACTGCGCTCGAACCGCGCGGCCGAGGCGCTCAAGGCCATGGTGCAAAACACCGCCACCGTGCTGCGCGCCGGCCAAGAGGCGCCGGCCGCCAGCGCACGCCGGCTGGGCGCACCCCTGCACGAGTCGGGTTCGTATCAGCGGGAAGTGCCGCTGGCGGACCTGGTGCCTGGCGACGTGGTGCTGCTGTCAGCGGGAGACATGATCCCGGCCGACTGCCGCATCCTGTCCGCCAAGGATCTGTTCGTGGCGCAGGCGGCGTTGACCGGCGAATCGTTGCCGGTGGAAAAGCATGCCGTGCAGCGCGCTGAAACCGGCAACGCGCTGGAACTGGAGAACATGGCCTACATGGGCACGAACGTGGTGAGCGGCTCCGGCAGCGCACTGGTGGTGGCCACCGGCGGCAACACGTATTTCGGCCAGCTGGCCGGCCGTGTCACGCAGACCACCCGCGCGCCCACGCAATTCCAGCAAGGGATCAACCGCGTGAGCTGGGTGCTGATCCGTTTCATGCTGGTGATGGCGCCCATCGTCATGCTGATCAACGGCTTCACGAAGGGGGATTGGCTGGAAGCGCTGTTGTTTGCGCTGGCGATCGCCGTGGGTCTCACGCCTGAAATGCTGCCGATGATCGTCACGGCCACGCTGGCCAAAGGGGCGCTGCGCATGTCGCGCCGCAAGGTCGTCGTGAAGCGGCTGGACGCCATCCAGAACCTGGGCGCGATGAACGTGTTGTGCACGGACAAGACTGGCACGTTGACGCAAGACCGCATCGTGCTGGAACGTCACACCGACGTTTATGGCACGAGCAGCGACGATGTGCTGGCCTATGCCTACCTGAACAGCTACTACCAGACCGGCTTGAAGAACCTGCTGGACGTGGCGGTGTTGCAGCACGCCGAAGTGCAGCGCAGCCTGAATCTGGCCGCCCGCTATCGCAAGGTGGACGAGATTCCGTTCGACTTCTCGCGCCGGCGGATGTCGGTGGTCGTCAACGAAACCGAGAATGGCCGCGACCATCACGAGCTGATCTGCAAGGGCGCGCTGGAGGAAATGCTGGCGGTTTGCACGCGGCTGCGCGTGGGGCACGAGGTGCATCTGTTGACCGAGGCACGGCGCGCGGACATCCGCCGCGTCACGGCCGAATTGAACCGTGATGGCCTGCGCGTGATTGCGGTGGGCGTCAAGGAAATGCCGCCCACGCAGCAGGCTTACGGCGTGGCGGATGAGGCAGATCTGGTCCTGGTGGGATACATCGCTTTCCTGGATCCTCCTAAGGAATCCACCGGCCCCGCGCTGGCGGCGCTGAAGGCCTCGGGCATCGAAGTCAAGGTGCTGACGGGCGATGTCGAGCTGGTCACGCAGAAGGTATGCCGCGAAGTGGATTTCGAGGTGCGCAAGGTGGTGCTGGGCGCCGACATCGAAGCCATGGACGAGGCGCAACTGGCCGAGGCCGTACGCGAGGCCAATGTGTTCGCACGGCTGACGCCCGCGCACAAGGAGCGCATCGTGCGCAGCCTGCGCGCGCAGGGCAACACGGTGGGGTTCATGGGCGACGGCATCAATGACGCGCCCGCCCTGCGCGCTGCCGATGTGGGCATTTCGGTGGATTCGGCGGTGGATATCTCGAAGGAAGCCGCCGACATCATCCTGCTGGAAAAGAGCCTGATGGTGCTGGAAGATGGCGTGATCGAAGGCCGCAAGACCTTCTGCAACATGCTCAAGTATCTGAAAATGACGGCCAGCTCCAACTTCGGCAACGTGTTCTCGGTACTGGTGGCCAGCGCCTTTCTGCCGTTCCTGCCGATGCTGCCCATCCACCTGTTGCTGCAAAACTTGATGTACGACATCTCGCAGACGGCCATCCCTTTCGACAATGTCGACGAGGAATTGCTGAAAAAGCCGCAGCAATGGGACCCGGACGGCCTGGGCCGCTTCATGGTGTTCTTCGGCCCCATCAGTTCCATCTTCGACATCGCCACGTATGCCCTGATGTGGTACGTATTCCAGGCGAACGCGCCCGAGCATCAAACCTTGTTCCAGTCGGGCTGGTTTGTTGAAGGTTTGCTGTCACAAACGCTGATCGTGCATATGATTCGTACGCGCCGCATTCCCTTCCTGCAAAGCCGCGCCGCGTGGCCGTTAATGTTGATGACGGCGATGGTGGTGGTGGCAGGGCTGCTGCTGCCGTTTTCGCCGCTGGCGGAATACTTCCAGCTGCAAGCGCTGCCGTGGAGCTACTTCCCGTGGCTGGTCGGGATTTTGCTCAGCTATTGCGTGTTGACGCAATTGCTCAAAGGTATCTGGGTTCGCCGCTACGGCTGGCAATAGATGATGCGGGCGCGGCGGGGGCACTCCTGCCGCGCCCTTTCGGGAGAAGAAGATGAAATATGCATTCTGTATTGTGGCGGCGACGGCGGGGTTCATCCTGCCGCCGGCCGCCGCCGTCGCAGCAGACGATGGGCCGGGCGTGCAGCTGTACGGCGTCGTGGATGCGGGCCTGGCCGTGACGCGCGTGTCGGGGCAGGGCAGCCATTCCGGCGTACTCAACGGCGGCCTGACCGATTCGTTGTGGGGCTTGCAGGGCCGGGAAGACCTGGGCGGCGGCTGGCATAGCCGCTTCCAGCTGGAAAGCGGGTTCGACCCTTCCAGCGGCAAGTCGGAAGAAGACGGCAAACTCTTCAACTATGCCGCCTGGGTGG
>CAJYKY010000051.1 GCA_913775005.1 uncultured Achromobacter sp. | reverse complement strand
TGATCGCCTGGGCGGGTGGGGCTTCGCGCTGGGAGTGTGCGCGGTGCTGTCCTTGGCGATGGCGGTAGTCGGGCTGTATGCCGGCCGTGCGATTCAGATCGGCGGGTTCAGAGGCGCGCAGAAGGCGGGGGCGTAAGAACAGCCAACGAAGTGATGGCCCCGCGCCCAGCCTCCGCATATCCAGCAAATTCGTCAGGACATCTCTGGCCCGTGCGCCTTCCATAACTGCACCAGCGTATCCGGCGCGTCGGCTTCCGGCACATCGAAGCTGACCGCGGATTGCTCGTCGCGGTCCAGCACGATTTCGATGTGGAAGTAGCGCTGGTCACCGCCCGCCTGGCCGCATTCCGGCACTGCGCGAGGCGCAGCGACTTGCAGCGCATCGCACACTTCCTGACGCACGTTCGGCGGGCACGTGGCCAGGTTGATGCTGCGCGGCTGCGTCAGCGCGGGCAGATAGGCGACGCCGCCTTCGCGCGTCAGCCGCACCAGCAGCGCCAGATCCAGCGGAGGCAATTCAATCATGGCAAGACTCCTACGGCGGCCCAGGCTTGCTGGACGGCTTGATGCACGGCTGGGCCGTGCCGTTCGGCCGCCACGGTGGCGGTCAGGGCCGCGAAGTCCTTGAACTGCGCGTCGTGACGCAGGCGCTTGTCGCACAGCGTGTCGTACCAGACCTGGCCGGCGCCTTTCCAGGCGGGGCCGTCCAACGACGTGGCCGCCAGGAAGAACGCGCGGTTGGGAATGCCGGAATTGATGTGCACGCCGCCATTGTCGCGGGGCGTGTCGGCGTAGTCGCGCATGTGCGCGGGCTGCGGGTCCTTGCCCAGCACCGGGTCGTCGTAGGCACTGCCGGGTTCCGACATGGAACGCAGCGCGCGCGCGTTGACCTTCTCGGTAAAGAGTCCCACGCCGACCAGCCAGTCGGCCTCGCGTGCGGACTGGCCCAGCGCATACTGCTTGACCAGCGCGCCGAATACATCGCACAAGGATTCATTCAACGCGCCCGATTGCCCTTGATAAAGCAGCGCGGCTTCGGCGTCGATGACGCCATGCGTGAGCTCGTGGCCAATGATGTCCACGGCCACGGTGAATCGATTGAAGATCTCGCCATCGCCGTCGCCAAACACCATCTGCGCGCCGTTCCAGAAGGCGTTGTCATAGTCTTCGCCGTAATGCACGGTGCCGACCAGCGGCAGGCCATGGCCATCGATGGAGTGGCGGTGGTAGACATTCCAGAACAGTTTGTAGGTGGCGCCCAGGTGCGCGTAGGCTTCGTCCACCGCGACATCGCCGCTGTTTGGACGGCCTTCAGCACGCACCAGCGTGCCGGGCAACGTCGTGCCGTTGTGTGCGTCGTGGACGGCGCGCTGCGGCTTGCCGGCAGCCGTGGGCGTCGCGTTCGGGGCGAGCGTCGCGCGCGGTGGCCGTTCTGCCATGTCGCGCAGGCTGCGTTGCTGCTGGTCGATGATCAGCGTCTTGACGGCGGGCATGCTGATGCGGGCATCGGTGTGTTGCGCCAAGCGGTCCAGCACGTAGGGGGGAATCACGCCGATCAGGGGGGTGGACTCGGAAGGACGTGGCATTCAGGCTCCATGTTCAGCGCTGCCGCAGACAGCAGCGAAATTTCACGGTAGCAGATCGCATGCGCGCCTTGGCGTAACAGACTGCGGCGTGATGCGAGCAAGCGTGCGGCTCGACATCACCGCGTGGTTCCAGGTATTTTCCTGTCCTTTCCACTTTGTCCATGACATTGCCATGTCCACGCCCGATTACCGCATCAAGACCCTGACGCTGACCGACACGCACGTGCAACTGACGTTGGCCAATGGCATGACGGTGTCGGAATTCATCTCGCGTCACATCCGCTTGGCAAAGGCCACGCCCGACGAACGCGAACAATGGCAACTGGTCGATGACGGGCATGGCGTGGTGTGGCCCGCGCTGCTGGCGCCGTCGGCCGAAGGCATGTTGAACGTGCACGACATCCTGTGGGACCAGCGCTATGAACAAGCCATGGCCACGTTGCAGGCCGCCGACTGGAAGCTGGACCGCCTGTCGCAAGTGGATCAGGAGCTGGTTGCGTTGTGGCGCATGGAGGCAGACATCAACAATGGCGGCTTCATGCAGTTCCTGTGCAACTGGGGCGACGCGACGTGCCAGCTTGCCTTGCAGGCGCTTCGGAAGATCGACGCGGTGCATATGCTGGACATCCTGTCGCGCATGCGCGGGCTGATCGATCGCTTTGAAGCGATGCCCGAAGTCGTGCAGCTCAATGACATTTATGGCGCCATGACCGAAGCGGAACAGGAAGAACTGGAGCGGCTGGACGAGGCGTTCTGGGAGTATCCCGATTCGCTGTCGCGGCTGGGCTTGCGCTTTTATGGCGCCTGATTTTCAGCGCGTGACACACCGCTTATTGGATGTCTAGATACGTCCAGAAATGCTTGGCAACATTGCCCGAATTTTGGATGCAAATACGTTGGGATCACGGGATAGAATCCCGTGCTTCTTTCCCGGGGGGGGGCTCGCGATGCGGTATTTCCTGATCTTGGTGGGGGCGGCGGTCGTCGCCTATTTGCTCGCGCGGGGCATCGCGGCCGTGCTCTCGGATCGTAAACGCACAAAATCAGAAAGGGATTCGAAGTGAAGCCGACAGACATCCAGATGGTCAAGAAGATCGGCGCGGTCAAGCCGCGCAACGCCAAGGTCGCCATCGGTGCCACCATTCTGTTTTTCCTGATTCTGTTCATGGCGTTCGGTTCGTGGTTCCAGGTGGATCAGGGCGAACGCGGCGTAGTGCTGCGCAATGGCAAGCTGGTGCGCGTGTCGGACCCCGGCCTGGATTTCAAGACGCCGTTCATCGACGACGTGCGTACGGTGTCGGTGCGCGACCACACCTTCGTGTTCGAAAAGCTGGAAGCCTATAGCTACGACCAACAGCCCGCGCACCTGCGCGTGTCGGTCACGTACCGCGTGCCGCCCGAGCACGTGGCCGAGCTCTACTCGGAATACGGCACGATCGAAAACCTGCAAATGCGCGTGTTGGAACGCAAGACGCCCGACGCCGTGAAGAACGTGTTCGGCCAGTACACCGCCGTGCGCGCCATCCAGGAACGCCAGAAGCTGGGCCTGGATGTGAACACCGCCGTGTTGAAGACGATGGAAGGCGCACCGGTGCAGGTGGTGGGCGTGCAGATCGAAGAAGTGGGCTTCTCGCAAGCCTATGAGCATTCGATTGAACAGCGCATGCTGGCCCAGGTGCAGATCGAAACCACGCGTCAGCAAAAGGAAACGGCGATGATCAACGCCGAGATCCAGGTGGTGAAGGCCAAGGCCGAAGCCGATGCGCGCCGCCAGCAGTTCACGGCCGAAGCCGATGGCATCCGCATGCGCGGTGAAGCCGAAGCGGCGTCGATCCGCGCCAAGGCTGAAGCGCTGGCCGCCAACACCAATCTCGTCAGCCTGAACGCGGTCGAAAAGTGGGACGGCGTGCTGCCGGCCACGCAGGTGCCGGGCGCCGCGCTGCCGTTCATCGGCATCAAGTAAGCGCGCGGGCAAGCCCTGGCCGCAACCATCAAGCGCCGCCCTCCGAGGCGGCGCTTTGCATGGGCGGCCTAGGGATTTCCCTCTGTCAAGATTTGCAAAGCAAGCGCAAGGTGAGCAGACAAACGAAAGCAGCCCGTTTTACGATCAAACAGCGCCAGACCAGATCGCGGGAGCTGGCGCGCTTGCCCATAAGCTTCACCATGAGGAGACATGGATGTCTCAGTTGGATTGGACGTCTGGCGACACCACGCCGGATCGGCAGGGCTATTACGAAACACGCTTCGATACAGGTTGCACCGCCATCACGCTATACAGCGTGCTGGGTTGGATGCCGGTGAAGACGCCCGGCATTATGGTCGGTTGGCGGCCGCTGCCGCCCGAAGCCGAACGGCAGGAGGCCGAACGCCACATCCAGGAACTGCGCGCGGCGCAAAGCCACATTCCGATGGATTATTGAGCGGACGAAACTGGAACCGGAAAGCAGGGGTTGGCAAAGCAGCGGATTGAAAAGCAGGGAACCCGAACCCTCGGAGACCTGAAATCCGGACGTGGAAAATATGGCGAGAAGTACCGGTAAGAAATACCGGCGCGAAATACCGGCGCAAAACACCGACTTGCGGTAATGAGAATTATTTGTAAAATTCGCCACCCTGGTCTTTCCCGGCTTCCCTTCGGTTCATGTCCCGTTCCTCGTCGCCCCGCACCGGCTGGCTCGCCTATTACGACGAGCTGGTGGGCGTATGGAGCCGCCGCACGGGCAATCGGCACGACGCCGAAGACGCGGCGCATGACGCGGTTGAGCGGCTGCTCAAGGCGGATGCCAGCGTCGCACTCAAGGCGCGGGGCTATCTGTTCCAGGCGGCCGGGCATCGCTTGATCGACCGGTGGCGGCGCCAGGATCGGGTTGAACATGTGCCGCTGGACGCCTTGGGCGAGGCCGATCAACCGGTCATGGACGACCCCGACGCGCCGGTCCGCGCGGCCCGCCTGGCCGACGATCTGGCCAGAGTGCTGGCGGAACTGCCGCCCAAGTGCCGCCAGGCGTTTGTGCTGAACCGCATTGAAGGCTGGACGCAGGCCGAGGTGGCGCAGCACATGGGCCTGTCCAAGAACATGATTGAACGCTACGTCATGCGCGCTATTCTGCACGTGCAAGAGCGGCTGCGCGAATACACTCCATGACGATGTTCTCTTCCCATTCCCGCGATTCGTCAGGCCTTCCCGATTCTGCCGCCGGCTGGTTCGCGCATTGGCATTCGGGCGAACTCACGCGCCGCGACCGGCGCGCGTTTGCCCGGTGGCGGCGCGACCATCCCGAAGGTGCACGCGAGTTCGACCGCATGCAACAACTGGGGGCGGCGGCGGCGAACTTGCCGCGCACCCAGGTCGAAGCCCTGCTGGGCGGGCCGGTGCCGGCGCGGCCGCGTGTCAGGCGGCAGGGCGCGTTTGCGCTGCGCGTGGCGCTGGCCTGTGCAGCCGTGGCGGCCGTAGCCATCGCGGTGGCATGGCGGCTGCCGGCCGAGGTGCCGTCATTCACCACGATGATCCAGACCGAACGCGGCGAGCGCCGCCAGCTCACCTTGCCCGATGGCTCGGTGTTGGAGATCAATGGCGGCACCCAGGCGCAGGTGGCGCTGCTTGCCGGCCGCCGCGAGGTCACGCTGGACCGGGGCGAGATCAACTTCACCGTCAGCCCGGACGCCACGCGCCCTTTCACGGTGGACGCGGGCAGCGGCGTGGTGCGCGTGACCGGCACGGTGTTTGATGTGCGCCGCGACGCCGACCAGGTGGCCGTGCTGGTGGAGTCCGGCACGGTGCAGGTGTCGGGCGGCCATTGGTGGAACTTTGGCCATGCCGTGCTGCGTGCGGGCCACGGCATCCGCGTGCCGGGCAGCGGCGCCATCGGCGTGCCGGCCCCTGCCGATGTGCAAAGCGCCACCGCGTGGCGCGATGGACGCGTGGTGTTCAAGAACGCCCCGCTGACGGAGGTGGTGCGCGAAATGAACCGTTATCTGGCCACGCCCCTGCGGCTGGCCGATGACAGGGCGGGGCGCTTGCGGGTGTCGGCGTCGTTCTCGCTCGACCGGCCCGAGGCGCTGGTGGACGCGCTGCCCGCCGTGGCGCCCGTCAGCCTGACGCCGCAGCCGGGCGGCCCCATTGATATCCGCTTGCGTCAGGCCGAAGCGGGCGCTGTTACAAAATAA
>CAJYKY010000050.1 GCA_913775005.1 uncultured Achromobacter sp. | reverse complement strand
GGTGCTGCATGGCGACCGCGTGCTGGTCAAACCCTCGGGCGAATACCGCGGCAAGCCGGAAGGCACCATCGTTGAAGTCATTGAACGCCGCACCAATAAGCTGGTGGGCCGCTTCCTGCATGAGCATGGCCTGTCCATCGTGGTGCCGGAAGATCAGCGCATCAAGCACGACATTCTGATTCCCCCCAGTGACACCAATGGCGCCCAGCATGGGCAGGTGGTGGCTGTCGAAATCATCGAACAACCCACGCGTCACACGCAGCCGCTGGGCCGCGTGGCGGAAGTGCTGGGCGAAATCGACGACCCCGGCATGGAAATCGAAATTGCCGTGCGCAAGTTCGACGTGCCGGTGGAATTTTCGGAAGCGGCGCGCAAGCAGGCTGCACGCCTTCCTGACGTGGTTCGCAAGAGCGACCTGAAAGACCGGGTTGATCTGCGCGATGTGCCGCTGATCACCATCGATGGTGAAGACGCGCGCGACTTCGACGACGCGGTCTATTGCGAACCCGTTGAATTGGGCACGGGCCAGCGCAAGCGTCCGGGCTGGCGCCTCTTGGTGGCCATTGCCGACGTCAGCCACTATGTACGCCCCGGTGATGCGCTGGACGACGACGCCATTGAGCGCGGCACCAGCGTGTACTTCCCGCGCCGTGTCATTCCGATGCTGCCGGAAACCCTGTCCAATGGCCTGTGTTCGCTGAACCCCGACGTCGACCGTCTGGTGCTGGTCTGCGATATGGTCATTCCGGCAACGGGAGCCAAGGCCGGCACGGTCACGGCCTATCAGTTCTACAACGCGGTGATGCATTCGCATGCCCGCACCACGTACACGAATATCTGGGCGGCATTGCAGCAGCCCGGCGGCCCGGCGGCGGCGGCGATGCGCGCCGTGATGCCTCAGGTCCAGCATCTGTATGAGCTGTTCCAGCTGCTGGTGCAAGGCCGCAAGAAGCGCGGCGCCATTGATTTTGACACCGTCGAAACCAAGATCGTCTGCAACGAACTTGGTCGCATCGAACAGATCGTGCCGTCGGTGCGCAACGACGCGCACAAGCTGATTGAAGAATGCATGCTGGCCGCCAACACTTGCGCGGCCGACTTCATGACGCGCAGCAAGCATCCTGGCCTGTACCGCATCCATGAAGGCCCCACGCCCGAACGCCTGCAATCGCTGCGTGAATTCCTGCGCACGATGGGCTTGTCGCTGGGCGGTGGCGAAATGCCCACGGCCAAGGACTACGGCGACTTTCTTGACACCGTGCGCGGCCGCCCCGATTACCAGTTGCTGCAAAGCATGTGCCTGCGTTCGATGCAGCAAGCCGTGTACAGCCCGGACAACATGGGCCACTTCGGCCTGGCGTATCCCGGCTACAGCCACTTCACGTCGCCGATCCGCCGCTATCCCGATCTGCTGACGCATCGCGTGATCAAGGCCTTGCTGGCCGGGCAGCGTTATGTGCCCAGCCTGGACGACCACGCCGTGGTCATCGGCCGCACGCAAAAGGAACACGAGCAGGCCATCTGGGAAAAGATGGGCCTGATGCTGTCGGCCACCGAACGCCGCGCCGACGAAGCCTCGCGCGATGTCGAGGCCTGGCTCAAATGCTGGTTCGTCAAGGAACGCGTGGGCGAAGATTTCAGCGGCACCGTCACCGGCGTGGCCAGCTTCGGCATCTTTGTCACGCTGGATACGCTGCACGTTGAAGGCCTGGTGCACGTGTCTGAACTGGGTGGCGAGTACTTCCAGTTCAATGACGGTCTGCATGAGCTGCGCGGTGAGCGCACCGGCATGCGTTATCGCCTGACGGACAAGGTGCAGGTGCAGGTGGCGCGTGTGGATCTGGAAGCGCGCCGCATCGAATTCCGTCTGGTGCAAGGCACGACGTTCGACTCCTTGCGCAAGGCCGCGGCCCGTGGGCCGGATGAACCCGTGCGCCGCGTGAAGAAAGCAGCAGCGCCCAAGCCGGCCGCGTTAAAAGGCCAGACCGCCAAGGAACGCCGCGCCGACGCCAAGAAGGCAGGCAAGCCGCCGCGCGCGGCCAAGCGCGCCGCACCTGCCAAGAAAGTGACGCGCAATCGTCATTGATCTGACAGGGTAGTGTCCCCCTTGTGGTCAGCCCGTATTAAAACGGCGTGGCCATAAGGGGTAACATTGCGCTGATTGCCGGCCTTGCCGGTGGCCCGCCCCTTTTCGGGCGGGTATTCGTTTATCTAAAGGTATTGAATTTATGGCGTCGACCCAAGTTCTCGCCGGGTTTCACGCGGTTGTCGCGCGGCTGCGCCACGCGCCCGAGTCGATCAAGGAAATCTATGTAGAAGCGTCGCGCCGCGACAAGCACATGCAGACGTTCATCGAGCAGGCGGAAAAGGCGGGCTGCCGCCTGCACCCCGTGCCGATGGAGCGGCTGGATGGCCTGTCGCGCGGTACGCGTCATCAAGGCGTGGTCGCGTTGGCTGACGAACGTCAGTTGGCCGTGGATGTTGATGAAGTGCTGGACGTCATTGAAGGCCCGCCGCTGCTGCTGATTCTGGATGGCGTGACCGATCCCCACAATCTTGGCGCATGCCTGCGTACGGCCGATGCCGCGGGCGTGCACGCGGTGATTGCGCCGCGCGACCGGGCGGTCGGCCTGAACGCCACGGTGCAGCGCGTAGCCTGCGGGGCGGCCGATACCGTCCCCTATCTGATGGTGACCAACCTTGCCCGCACGATGCGCAGCCTGAAAGACCGTGGCGTGTGGCTCGTGGGCACGGATGACCAGGCAACGGACAGCATGCACCAGATCGACGCACGCCAACCCATGGCCTGGGTCATGGGGGCAGAAGGCGAGGGCATGCGCCGCCTTACCCGCGAAACCTGCGACCAGCTGGTGAACATTCCCATGCTGGGGTCGGTGGAAAGCCTGAACGTCAGCGTGGCCAGCGCCGTCTGCCTGTACGAAACCGTGCGTCAGCGTCAGGCCTGATCTTTCAACACGTTTTTTTCGTTCTTCCCGTCGTCTTCACTTCACGCGCGCTCATCATGCACCAGAACGGCTTTACCACCACGATCCTCCATTCCGACCGCCAACAATCCGTCGAGCACGGAGCGGTGCACAAGCCGATGCATCCGTCATCGGAATTCGCTTACGACGACGCGCGCGAACTGGCGGCGGTGTTCCAGGGCAAGGCGGGCTTTACCTATGCCCGCCAAGGCACGCCGACCACCACGGCGCTGGAAGCCAAGATCAATCACATGGAAGGCGGCAAGGGCACCGTCAGCTTCGCCACAGGCATGGCGGCGCTGTCGGCCATCTTCACGACCTTGCTGCGCCGGGGCGATCACCTCGTGTCCAGCCAGTACGTGTTCGGCAACACCAACAGCCTGTTCGGCACGCTGCAGGAACTGGGCGTGGAGATCACCTTCGTCGACGCGACGGATTCGGCGCAGGTGCGCGCCGCCATCCAGCCCAATACGCGGATGGTCTTTACCGAGACCATCGCCAATCCGGGCACGCAAGTGGCCGACCTGGCCGTGATCGGTGAAATCTGCCGCGAGAAGCATCTGGTCTATGTCGTCGATAACACGCTGACCTCACCCTGGATGTTCCGGCCGTCAACGGTGGGCGCATCGCTGGTGATGAATTCGCTGTCCAAGTACATCGGCGGCCACGGCAATGCGCTGGGCGGCGCAGTGACGGATACCGGCCTGTACGACTGGGCTGATTATTCCAATATCTACGACGCCTACCGCAAGGGCGCGTCCACCAGCTGGGGGCTGACCCAGATCAAGAAGAAGGGCTTGCGCGATATGGGCGGCACGCTGGCGGCTGAGCCCGCCCATCGTATCGCCGTGGGCGCCGAAACGCTGGCCTTGCGCATGGCCAAGCATTGCTCGAACGCATTGGCGTTGGCGCGCTTCCTGGAAGAGCATCCCGGCGTGGCGAAGGTCCACTACCCGGGCCTTGCCAGCCACGCGCAGCATGCGCGCGCAGCGGCGCTGTTCGGTTCGCGCTTCGGCGGCCTGCTGGGCGTCGAACTGGCCGACGGCGTGGATTGCTTCGACTTTCTGAACCGTTTGCGCATCGTGTTGATGGCGACGCACCTGGGCGATACGCGTAGCTTGGCGCTGCCCGCCGCGCACACGATCTATTACGAGATGGGCGCAGAGCGCCGCAAGCAGATGGGCATCGCCGACAGCCTGATCCGCGTGTCCGTGGGCATCGAAGACGAAGCCGATCTGCTGTTTGATTTCGATCAGGCGTTGAACGGTTGCTTGAAGGGATAATCCGCAGGACGCCGGCCGGCCGCAGGCTGCGGCGGCCGCGCCTTCAGGACTAGAGTCATGCTGATACAGATCGCAGAAATTTTCACGCCCGACGAGGCGGCTGATATCCGCCAGAGGCTGGATGCGGCCGAATGGGTGGACGGCAAGGTCACGGCGGGCTATCAGTCTGCCGAGGTCAAGCGCAACCGCCAGCTATCCGAGCAGCATCCGCTTGCCCAAGAGCTGGGCAACCTGATCTTGCAGCGCCTGGCCACGAACAACCTCTTCATGTCGGCCGCGTTGCCGCGCAAGATCTTCCCGCCGCTGTTTAACCGCTATGAGGGCGGCGAAGCATTCGGCTATCACGTGGACAATGCCGTGCGCGGCATCGCCGGCACGGCTGAGCGCGTGCGCACCGACTTGTCCGCCACCCTGTTTTTTTCCGA
>CAJYKY010000049.1 GCA_913775005.1 uncultured Achromobacter sp. | reverse complement strand
CGTCCAGCGATTCGATCTGCGCGACCGTCGCGCCCTGCAGCGCGGCTCGAACATCGACGTCGCGCGTCAGCACGAAGGGCAGCGCGCGGAATTTGTCGAGATTGTTGCGCAACAGGGCTGCGTTGATTTGGCCGGCGGACCGCGCTTGCACCGTTGCGGCATTGATGGCTTCGCCTCGGGCCCACTGTGTGGCCGCGTGCAGCACACCGAAGACGATGCCTGCGACCAGCACAAACAAGATGGTTCGGCCAAGCCAGGACCGGCGTCGCGTGTGCGCGCGAAGGGGGATCAATGGCGAGGGCATAGGTGTGGGCATGGACGGCGGCAGGCGAGCAATAACCGCTCACCATGTTGTGTGCGGTTTTCCGCACATTTTAGCTGTTTTTTGTGTGGCTTTTCGCCGAATAGAAGCTGTCGCACCAAAAACCAGAGCCCTAAATAGCTTATTTATCAAAGGTTTATTGAGATTTTTCCATTGCAAGAAGATCTGGCACGGGTCTTGCATATATCTGCACAAGCCGGGCGCGCATCGCGCGGCCGGTGAAATGGGCTTGCGGCGATAACGCAACGCCATAAAACAGATAACGCTCCGTTGGCCGCCGAGCTTTCAAGCCGGGGCAAAGAGCATTGGTGGGGACACACCCAAATGATCGACGTGGATCAAGACGCGCCCGCGCGCAAGCTCAAGTTCTATCAAATCCTTTATGTGCAGGTGATTTTCGCCATCGTGGTGGGCGTGTTGCTGGGTGCATTCAAGCCCGAACTCGGCCAGCAGATGCAGCCGCTGGGTGACGCCTTCATCAAGCTCGTGAAGATGATCATCGCGCCGGTGATTTTCCTGACCGTCGCCTCTGGCATCGCCGCCATGAGCGACCTGAAGAAGGTGGGGCGCGTGGCCGGCAAGGCCATGCTGTACTTCCTGATCTTTTCGACGCTGGCGCTGATTGTCGGCATGCTGGTCAGCCATCTGGTTCAGCCGGGCGCCGGGATGCACATCGACCCCAAGACGCTGGACGAAAAGGCAGTGGCGAACTTTGTGGCCAAGGCCCACGATTCGACCATCACCGGCTTTTTGATGAACATCATCCCGACGACGATCTTCAGCCCGTTTGTGGGCGGGGACATCCTCCAGGTGCTGTTCGTGGCGGTGCTCTTCGGGATCTCGCTGGCCATGGTGGGTGAACGCGGCAAGCCGATCCTGTCTTTCATGACCGCGCTGGCACAGCCGATTTTCAAGCTGGTGGTCATCCTGATGAAGGCCGCGCCCATCGGTGCCTTTGGTGCCATGGCGTTCACCATCGGCAAGTACGGCATCAAATCGGTCGTGAATCTGGCCATGCTGGTGGGCACGTTCTACGCGACGTCGGTGCTGTTCGTCGTGGTGATTCTGGGTCTGGTGGCGCGCTACAACGGCTTCTCGATTCTGAAGCTGGTGCGCTACATCCGTGAAGAATTGCTGCTGGTGCTGGGTACGAGTTCGTCCGAAGCCGCGTTGCCGACCTTGATGCAGAAGATGGAACGCGCTGGCTGTTCCAAATCGGTGGTGGGTCTGGTTGTGCCGACCGGTTATTCGTTCAACCTGGACGGCACCAACATCTACATGACGATGGCGGCGCTTTTCATCGCGCAGGCTTGCGACATTCCGTTGTCGCTGGGCGATCAGATTCTGCTGCTGGCCGTGGCCATGCTCAGTTCCAAGGGCGCCGCGGGCGTCACGGGCGCCGGCTTCATCACCTTGGCCGCCACGTTGTCCGTGGTGCCTTCCGTGCCGATCGCCGGCATGACGCTGATTCTGGGCGTGGACCGCTTCATGTCCGAATGCCGCGCGTTGACGAACCTGGTGGGCAACGCCACCGCCGCCGTCGTGGTAGCGCGCTGGGAAGGTGAGCTGGATCAGGAACAACTGCACGCTGCGCTGGATGGTCAGGCCCAGCCGCCCGTGGCGCCTGCTACTGAAACGCAGGCCACGCTGAGCCATTCTGCCTAAGCGGAATTTTATCGGCGCTTGCGCCCACAAAGAAAAATCCCCCGGGTCGTCAGACTTCGGGGGATTTTTTTATCAGGATTTGCGCCGCTCTTAGGGCGTTTGAATGCCGGCCGCGCGCAGCAGGTTGGCGGTTTCAAACAGGGGCAGGCCCATGACGCCGGTGTAGCTGCCAGTGATCTGAGAGATGAACGTGCCGGCCAGCCCCTGGATGCCATAAGCGCCTGCCTTGCCGAAGGGTTCGCCGCTGTCGCAATAACGGGCGATTTCGTCATCGGAAAGGTCGCGCATGCTGACCTGGGTGATGGAAACGGCTTCCAGCAGCTGTTCCCCCGTCCAGACGGCAACGGCGGTGTGTACTTCGTGCGCGGAGCCCGACAGCGCGCGCAGGATGCGGATGGCGTCGTCGCGATCGGCGGGCTTGCCCAGCACCTGGCCATCCAGGATGACGGTGGTGTCGGCGGCCAGCAGCGGCAAGGGCGGAAGATTCTGGTCGCGCATCCAGTCGCGGCCGCGCAGCGCCTTGTCGCGGGCGGTGCGTTGCACGTAATCGGAGGCGCTTTCGCCCGGGTGCTGAGGCTCGTCTTCGCCAGGGGGCGCCGGCACGCGCAGGACTTCATGTGCCAAGCCGATCTGGGTCAGCAGTTCGCGTCGGCGGGGGCTGGCAGAGGCCAGATAGAGACGGGCGGCGGCGGGAAGAGAGACGGTTTCGGGCATGCGTATGCGTTTCAGGCGCCCGTCCGGATGACGGTCAGGCGCAGGGTTCGGCCGCCGGCCCATACAGCGGTCAGGCGCGGTGGTAGGGGTGATTGGTCATGATGGCCCAGGCGCGGTAGAGCTGTTCGGCCAGCACCACGCGCACCATGGGGTGTGGCAGCGTCAGCGAGGACAGCCGCAACTGCCCGCTGCAAGACGCTTTCAGTTCAGGGTCCAGGCCGTCTGGCCCGCCCACCAGAAAGGCGACGTCCTGTCCGCCCGCGCGCCATTGCTCCAGCTTTTGCGACAAGGCC
>CAJYKY010000048.1 GCA_913775005.1 uncultured Achromobacter sp. | reverse complement strand
ATTGCCGGCACCAAATTCTAAAAGCAGCCCTCTGGGCTGCTTTTTTCATTTCCGCCCGCCGAAGCTATCGGCCAGGCCGCTGGCGCGGGGAACTCCCCCGCCCTGCCGTGCGTCCAACTTGCTGAATTTTCCTTCAGCCAAGCTGATGACCACCGAAGACCACCATGCGCATCCTTCTCGTTGAAGACGACATCATGATCGGTGAAAGCGTCCTGGACTGCCTGCGCGCGGAACACTACGCGGTCGACTGGGTCAAGGACGGCAATGCTGCCGAATTGGCCACGCGCACCGACACCTACGACCTCATCCTGCTTGACCTTGGCCTGCCCAAACGCGACGGCCTGACGCTGCTGCGCGACTTGCGCACCCGCAAGGACCGCACCCCCGTTCTGATCGCCACCGCCCGCGACGCCGTCAGCGACCGCATCGCGGGCCTGGACGCCGGCGCCGACGACTACATCACCAAGCCCTATGACGTGGACGAACTGCTGGCCCGCATGCGCGCCCTGATCCGGCGCAGCGCCGGGCGCGCCGAACCCGTGTTCGAACACGACGGCATCACGATCGACCCGCAGTCGCACGCGGCCATGGTCGATGGCTCGCCGGTTGCACTGACCGCGCGCGAGTGGGCCGTGCTGGAACCCTTGATTGCGCGCCCGGGCATGATCTTTTCACGCGCGCAGCTGGAAGAAAAACTCTATAGCTGGAAAGACAGCGTCAGCAGCAACGCGGTTGAGGTTTATATTCATGGCCTGCGCAAGAAACTGGGTCCGAACCTGATCCAGAACGTCAGAGGCGTCGGCTATGTCATTCCCAAAACATGAGTATTCGGCTTAGCGACTCGCTACGAGCCCGTCTGCTGTTTTTTCTGTTGGCCGCCATTGTGGTCGGCGCGCTGGCGCAAGGCGCCATCGCCTATCGCAGCACGCTCGCGCAGGCCGACGACATTTTCGATTCGCTGCTGCAACGCACGGCCTTGTCGCTGGGCACCGGCGACGGCCTGCTCAGCACCGGCCCCACCCACAACCGGGGCGCCGGCAGCCCGGTGGCCGATGACCTGATCATCCAGATCTGGACGCCCGACGGCCTGCGCGTCTTCAACTCGCGTTCGCGCCGCCCCCTGCCCGATCAGATCGTGCTGGGTTTTTCCGATGCGCAGATGCAAGGCACTACATATCGCGTGTATTCGCTTGCGACGCCGTTTCAGGTGATCCAGGTGGCGCAGGACATGAACGTACGCAAACACATGGCGCGCGCGCTGGCTCTGCGCACCATCGCGCCGATTGCGGCGGCGGCGCCCGTCTTGATGCTGATTATCTGGTGCGTGGTGAGCTGGTCGCTGCGCCCCGTCAAGCGCGCGCGCGCGCAGGTGGCGGCGCGCCAGCCTGAAGACCTTTCCCCCGTCAGTGAAAAAGGCCTGCCTGACGAGATCCGCCCGCTGATCGTGGAGTTGAATCTGCTGCTGGAACGCATGCGCGGCGCATTCGCTCAGCAAAAACAATTTGTGGGCGACGCCGCGCACGAGCTGCGCTCACCGCTGGCGGCGCTGCGCCTGCAACTCCAGGCACTGCAACGCGCGGGCGATCCGGCAGCACGCCAGCTGGCCGAACAGCGCCTGGCTTCCGGCATCGACCGCGCCACCCGGCTTGTCGAACAGCTGCTGTCGATGGCGCGCCATGAAAGCGCGGCCGAACCTTCCCCGGCCGCCCCCGTCGACCTGGCCGACGTGCTGCGCCAGGCGCTGTCTGAAAACCTCACGCAAGCCAACGCCAAGTCGATCACCCTCGACATGGACGGCGCCCCCGAGGCGGTCATCAACGGCCACCGCGATGCGCTCGTGCTGCTGGCGCGCAACCTGCTGGACAACGCCATCAAGCATTCGCCCGAGGGCGGACGCATCCGGCTGCATCTGGCGCAATCGCCGTCCCAGGCGTCGTTCACCATTGACGACGAAGGCCCCGGCATCGCCCCCGAAGAACGCGAACGCGTGTTTGACCGCTTCTACCGCGCCGAAGGCAATACGCAGCATGGCAGCGGGCTGGGACTGTCGATCGCGCGCGCCATTGCCGACCGCCACCACGCCGCGATTTTCCTTGAGGACGCGCCTGGTGGTCGCGGGCTGCGCGCGCGCGTGCAATTCGATCTTTCCGCATGATTGCCGCGATTTAAGATTCACCTAAGTGTCAGGCCTGAATATGGCGCCATGTCCTCAAACATGAACGCAGGAGCCGACATGAAGACCTCGCAAATGAAACCCTCGCGCCTGATGCTGGCGCTGCTGGCTGCCGGTGCCATTGGCGGCGCCGGCGCCACCGCCGTTATGAGCGGCGTATCCGTGGCGGCCAATGCGCCCGCCGTGGCCGCTGCCCCGCAATCGATCAGCACCTCAAGCCCGCCCAACTTTGCGCAGATCACGCGCGACTTCGGGCCGGCCGTCGTCAACATCAGCGTCAGCGGCACCCGCAAGGTGTCGGCAGACGATGGCGACCCGTTCGCCCAGTTCTTTGGCCAGATCCCCGGATCGCGCGGCCGCATGCCCTCGCGTGAAGTACCGATGCGCGGCGAAGGGTCGGGCTTCATCATCAGCGCCGACGGCACCATCCTGACCAACGCGCACGTCGTGCAAGACGCCAAGGAAGTCACCGTCAAGCTGACCGACCGCCGCGAATTCAAGGCCAAGGTGCTGGGCGCCGATCCGCAAACGGACGTGGCCGTGCTGAAGATCGATGCCAAGAATCTGCCCGTGGTGAAGGTGGGCGACGTCAACCAGCTGCAAGTGGG
>CAJYKY010000047.1 GCA_913775005.1 uncultured Achromobacter sp. | reverse complement strand
TTCTCCGAGGCGATCAGCTCGATGTGCTGCTCTTGGCGAACGTCTTCCTTCTGGATGGCGGCCCAAACGTCCGGGTCAGCCTTGGACAAGGTGAGGTTGCGGTCAAACATGACGGGGGATTCCTGAGGCGTAAGAAAGGGGAAAGCGGTGTCGGGTGGGTAAACCCGAAGAATTTGCGTAGTTTACCCCCTCATCCGGCTTCTCTTGCCGCCAAAATGCGTCCAAGCGGGGCAAAAAAAGCACGAAATGCGTGAAAACCACGTCCGGCTGCGCCGCGGGAAAACGGCCCTCAATTCGACTTGAGAAACTTTCATGCAAGCGGCCGGATCCGAATTCTACTGATAAGTAGTATTTTTGACTGGACGAAAAAAAGCCGCGATGTTGCGTCGCGGCTTTTTGGGGATCACAACAGAATCAGGAAGCCGACGTGGCGCCGATCTGCTTGGGGGCCAGCCTTGGGTTCAGCGTGTAGGTGCCCGTGACCGACGCCTGCGCCAGCACGTGCTTCTGCATGGCGCGCAGCGCATCTTCGCCCGAGAAGGACCCGTTCAGATTCAGGCTCGCCACATCCAGCGCGTACAGCGTGAAGATGTAGCGGTGCAGGATCGAATCATTCCAGGGCGGGCACGGGCCGTCGTAGCCGAAGTAGTCGCCGCTCATGTCGTGGTCGTTGGCGAACCATGACGAATACGAGTTGATGCCCTGGCGAGCGTCCATCGGCGCCAAGGGGCCGCCCTTGCCGCGCGGCGTGATGCCATTGGAAAACGCGCCTTCGTCGATTTCGCGCAGGTCAGCCGGCAAATCGACCAGCACCCAATGGAAGAAATCCACGCGAGGCAGGTCGGCCGGGACTTCGCGGCCTTCCTGGTTGACGTCGTCGGGCCGGGACGGCACGTCGGGGTCATGGCAGATCAACGCAAACGACTGCGTTCCCGGCGGAACGTCGTCCCAGGAGAACTGCGGGTTGTTGTTGTCTGCCAGCGCGACGTGCGATTGCGCATCGATCTTGCCGAAGGCATAGCGTTCGGGAATCGACTCGTGATCGGAAAAAGACAAACTCGAAAGTTTCATGTCGTGCTCCTTGAAGTGCCGAGAAAGGCGTCCCTGCCTCTGTCTTGTACCCTCAGCGTATCAAAAACTTCGCATTTATGGGTTCAAGTTAACACGCGCAAACTTGCGTTTGCCCACCTGGACGACGTAAGTCCCGGCGGCCAGTTGCAACGATTTATCGTCGACCCGGTCACCGTTGACGCGCACGCCGCCCTGCTCCACGTTGCGCTGCGCTTCCGAGCCGGACGCGACCAGGCCCGCTTCACGCAGCAGCTTCAGGATGCCCACCGGCGCGCCGCCGATATTCACTTCGGGCATGTCTTCCGGAATGGCGCCGTCACGGAAGCGCGCTTCAAACGACGCCAGGGCGTCGTCCGCCGCCTTGGCGGAATGGAAGCGGGTGATGATTTCCTGGGCCAGCATGACTTTCGCATCGCGCGGGTTGCGGCCGCCATCGGTCTCTTGCTTGAGCGCGGCGATGTCTTCCAGCGAGCGGAACGACAGCAGCTCGAAATAGCGCCACATCAGCGTGTCCGAAATCGACATCAGCTTGCCGAACATCGAATCGGGCGACTCCGAAATGCCGATGTAGTTGCCCTTGGACTTGGACATCTTCTCGACCCCGTCGGTCCCCACCAGCAGCGGCATCGTCAAAATGCACTGCGGCTCCTGTCCATACTCTTTTTGCAGCTCGCGGCCGACCAGCAGATTGAACTTCTGATCGGTGCCCCCCAGCTCCAGATCGGACTTCAGCGCCACCGAGTCATAGCCCTGCATCAGCGGATACAGGAATTCGTGCACCGAAATCGGGATGCCGCCCTTGAAGCGCTTGGTGAAGTCTTCGCGTTCCATCATCCGGGCGACCGTATAGCGGGAAGCCAGCTGGATCATGCCGCGTGCACCCAAAGGATCGCACCACTCGGAGTTGTAGCGGATCTCGGTGCGGGCCGGGTCCAGCACCAGGCTGGCCTGCGCGTAATAGGTCTTGGCGTTGGCCTCGATCTGCTCGCGCGTGAGCGGCGGGCGGGTGCTATTGCGGCCGCTGGGGTCACCGATGGTGGAGGTGAAATCGCCGATCAGGAAGATGACGTTGTGGCCCAAGTCCTGCAACTGGCGCATCTTGTTCAGCACCACGGTATGGCCCAAGTGGATGTCCGGCGCGGTGGGGTCCAGCCCCAATTTGATACGCAGCGGCACGCCGGTTGCGCGGCTCTTGGCCAGCTTGCGGGCGAATTCGGATTCAACCAGCAGCTCATCGCAACCGCGCTTGGCTATACGCAGATCGGCTTCAACTTCAGGGGTGATAGGGGCTTCAGAGGGAGACATGGCAGGGGGACCAAAGCGGCTTCAGCCGACAAAAAGGTGTAAAAAGTGACGAAAACTATCGAAAATTCTAGCCGAATCAGCTAGGATACCGCCCAATCATACGCAACTGCTATCTATACGCAGTTCGCAGTTGCGGTTCGGCCTACCACCCGTTGTTCACAAGATGCGCCCCGCGCCAGCAGCCCCTGCCCCCGATTTCGCGGCGCGCAAGGGCCGTTCGTGTTACGCACCCTGCGAGCTCAAGCCACCTGAGAGGGTATTTTCACGATGACTCGTGGCCTCCACGAACTGGCGAGTAGCATCAAGCGCAAAGTTGCTGCCGTGTTTGCGCCCGTTGAGCCCAAGCCCCATCGCTCGGGACTTTTCCGTCGCACTCTTCTCGTCTCCGCTATCGGTCTGTTTGCCGGCGCCGCCGCCCTGGGCATGGTGCAGCAACCCGACCGCACTGAACTCCCCCCGTCCCGCATCATCCAGAGCGAGCTGCCGCTGACCGCCGAACAGGTGGAAGTCAGCACGCCCAGCGCCGCGCCGTACATCAGCGAGACCCGCATCCGTCCGGGCGATACGCTGTCCGCCGTGCTGCAACGCCTGGAGCTGGACGCCCCCAATCTGCAAACCTTCCTGACGCACGACGCCAGCGCCCGCAGCATCTACAAGCTGTATCCGGGCCGCTCGGTGCAAGCCGCCACGGACGAACAGGGCAACCTGGTCTGGCTGCGTTACATCCACACGCCTGGCAACGAATCCGACGGCCAGGTCGTAACGCGCATGCTGCATGTGGCCCCGTCGGGCGACAGCTACAAGGCCGAGGAAGTCACCGAAAGCACGGAACGCCAGACGCGCGTGGCCGTGGGCACGATCAAATCGTCGCTGTTCGGCGCCACCGATTCCGCCGGCATTCCGGATTCGGTCACCATGCAGATGGCCGACATCCTCAGCGCCAAGATCGACTTCCTGCGCGACTTGCGCCAGGGCGACCAATTCCGCGTGGTCTACGAAGTGCGTTCGCACGACGGCCGCTATGCGGGCGCGGGCCGTGTGCTGGCGCTGGAATTCATCAACGGCGGCAAGACCTACAACGCCGTCTGGTTCAGCCCGGATGAGAAGAGCGGTTCCTACTATGACTTCGACGGCACGAGCCTGCGCGGCGCGTTCCTGCGCACCGCGCTGAAGTTCAGCCGCATCAGCTCGACGTTCGGCATGCGCATGCACCCCATCCACAAGACGTGGACGGGCCATAAGGGTGTGGACTACGCGGCGCCGTCCGGCACGCCGATCCACTCCACCGCGGATGGCACGGTTGAATTCTCGGGCTGGCAGAACGGCTACGGCAACGTCGTGATCGTCAAGCACCACGGCAAGTACTCGACGCTGTACGCTCACCAGAGCCGTATTGCCGAAGGCATCACCAAGGGCGCCAAGATCTCGCAGGGCCAACTGCTGGGCTATGTCGGTTCCACCGGCTGGGCCACCGGGCCGCACCTGCACTACGAGTTCCGCGTGGACAACCAGCCGATCGATCCGCTGGCGGTAGACCTGCCGGTAGCCCGCGCGCTTGAACCCGCAGAAGTCCGTGCGTTCAACCAGGCGGTGTCGCCGTACAAGCAGCAGATCCAGCTGTTGACGGAATTCCAGCAGACCTTGCCCGACGCGCTGACCAACGTGGCCAGCCGCTAAACGGCAGCAGTTTGCACGTCACGAATAGCGGCCCGCGCATCATGTGCTGGCCGTTTTTTCTTTTGCAAAGGCGCTTGTGAATACGACCTCTCCTGCTCAGCCCGAAGCCACTTCGCTGTACATTGGCCTGATGTCCGGCACCAGCGTGGACGGCGTGGACGGCGTACTGGTAGAGCTGGGTGCGCATCAGCAGGCCCCGCGCGTGCTGGCCAGCGCAAGCCTGCCCATGCCCGAGAACCTGCGCCGTGAATTGCTGGCGTTGAACGTGCCGGGCGATGACGAGATTGCGCGCGGCGCGCTGGCCGCCAACGCGCTGGCACGGCTCTATGC
>CAJYKY010000046.1 GCA_913775005.1 uncultured Achromobacter sp. | reverse complement strand
CGCACGCTGAAAACGCAGTTGCTCTGGTGGCTGATTCCGACGCTTGTGCTGGTGATGATGGGCGCGCTCTGGCTGTCGAACCATCAGCTGCGCAACCAGGTCGACATGGCTTACGACCGTTCGCTGTCCGGCGCGCTACGCGCGATCGACCACAACATATCCACAGCCAGCGGTGGATTAGCCATGGAACAGCCTTACCTGATGCTGGAATTTTTCGAGCTGACGGCCAATGGCAGCGTGTTCTACCGCGTCGCCACCGAGGACGGATTGGCGGAAATAGGCCACCCCGGCCTGCCGATGCCCGACCAGCCCCTGGAATCTGGCGAACCGCGTTTTTTTTACGCGACGTATCAGGGGGCGCCCGTCAGGGTTGCGGCGCTGGCGCGGCCGATGGATCCGCCCCTGTATGCCAACAAAGGGGGACGGGTTATTGTCCAGGTGGCGGAAGGCCTGGAAAGCCGTCAAGCGTTCCTGCACCAGGTGCTGGTGCGCTCGGTAGAACGGGACCTGGCCGTGATCCTGATCAGCGTTCTGGTGATCATCCTGGGGGTTTTCATGGCCCTGCGCCCCCTTGTCAGGCTCCGGCAGGAGGTAGAAGGGCGCTCTGGAGACGATTTAAGCCCCGTCAGCGCGTCCGAGATGCCAGGGGAGGTCCTGCCCCTGGTCGCGGCTGTAAACCTCCACATGGCCCGTTTTGCGGCTCAGGCGAGGGTGCAGGCGCAGTTCCTGGATGACGCCTCGCATCAATTGCGTACCCCGTTGTCGGTCTTGCGCACCCAAACGGCCTACGCCTTGCGCGAAACAGACCCCCAGGAGGTCCGTACAGCCCTTCTGGCGATGCAAGAGGGCCTGGACAGGGCCGTACGCACCACCAACCAAATGCTGGCGCTGGCGCGCGCTAAAGACGCCTCAGTGGCAGAAGGCGGTTTTTCGCCCGAGCCGGTCGATCTGGTGGACCTGGCGGACGCGGTTATCCGAAGCCTGTTGCCGGCGGCACGCGCCAGGCAGCTGGACATCGGGCTGGAGGCCGCCACGCGCCCCGTCCGCATCAGTGGAACGGAATGGCTGCTGCGCGAAGCGGTCACTAACCTCGTGGACAACGCCATCCGGTATGCGTCGGCAGGGGGCGAGGTCACTGTCACCGTACGGGCAGAGGACGGCGTCGCGAGCCTGATCGTGGAAGACGACGGCCCTGGCATGTCGGCCGAAGATATTTCGCGGGCGTGCGTCCGGTTTCGGCGAGGCGCGGCCGGCAAGAACAAATCGGGTGCCGGACTGGGGCTGGCCATCGTCGGCACCATCGCGCAGATCCTTGGCGCCGACCTTGTGCTGGAGAACCGCTCCCCGCGCCCCGGCTTGCGTGCCTCCCTGGTGTTTTCCCTGAAACGCCCCGTGGATGTTGCGCCGCATCACGAAAACGGGCCGTTTTGAAAGGGTTTGGAAAGGTTCGGTTTTGTACGTTAGCGTCCGTTGGGGCCCGGGCAGGCGTTGCACCCGTCCGGCGTATCCAGCCATACAAGACCTATAAACACTCGGAGACGCAACCATGCAGACCAGCTTGAAGCTGCGCCTGGCCGCCCTGTCGGCGTTCGGCGTATTGACCTTGTCCCTGGGCACCGCTCAGGCCGCCGATGAGCCCCGCCGCCCGGAATGCATCGCCCCGGCCCAGCCTGGCGGCGGTTTCGACCTGACCTGCCGCCTGGCTACTGAAGGCCTGAAGCAAAGCGGGGCGCTTAAGAGCACGATGCGCATCGTCTACATGCCGGGCGGCATCGGCGCGGTGGCCTACAACAACATCGTGGCCCAGCATCCGAACGAACCCGGCACCATCGTCGCGTTCTCGGGCGGTTCGCTGCTGAACCTGGCGCAGGGCAAGTTCGGCAAGTACAACGTCGACGATGTGCGCTGGCTGGCTGCGATCGGCACCGATTACGGCGTGGCCGTCGTGCGCAACGATTCGCCGTACACCGACCTGAAGAGCCTGATGGACGCCTTCAAGCAGGATCCGACCAAGATCGTGCTGGGCGCCGGCGGTACCGTGGGCAGCCAGGACTGGATGAAGGCGGCACTGACGGCCAAGGCGGCCGGCGTGGATTTCAAGAAGATGCGCTTCGTGGCGTTTGAAGGCGGCGGCGAAGCCGTGACCGCGCTGCGCGGCGGCCACATCCAGGCCTACATGGGCGATGCGGCCGAAGCCTTCACCATGCTGGAAGGCGGTGCGCCGATCCGCGTGCTGGCGGTGTTCAACGACCAGCGCCTGCCGGGCAAGCTGAACACGGTGCCCACTGCCAAGGAGCAGGGCTACGACATCGTCTGGCCCATCATCCGCGGCTTCTACGTGGGTCCGAAGGTGTCGGACAACGATTACCAATTCTGGGTCAAGGCATTCAACCAGGCCACGGCCTCGCCGGAGTTCGACAAGCTGCGTCAGCAACAAGGCCTGTTCCCGTTCAACAAGACGGGCGCCGACCTGGACGCCTACGTCAAGAACCAGGTCAAGGTCTATGGCGAACTGGCCGACTCGTTCGGCCTGCTGAAGAAGTAGCCGGGCAGGGGCTGTCCTGCCGGCGCAGGCCGGACAGCGCCGCCTTCACTTTCATCCGATCACGCGCTGACAGAACACCCTCGCCAACGGCGTAAGCCGATGGCGCAGGGGGCGGCTGCGCCGCGCGACCGGCAACAACGGAAACCGGATCATGAACGATCGAATCCTGGGCATCGGCGCGCTGGCGCTGGCCGCCTTCATGACGGCGGCGGGGTGGGGCATCGAGGCGCCGTTTGCCTATGAACCCGTCGGCCCGCGCGCCTTCCCCCTGCTGCTGGCCGGCATCATCGGCCTGTGCGGCCTGTGGCTCGTTTACAAGGGCGGACACGCGGTCGAAGCCAACCCGCCCGGCGCCAACGGCCGCATCGCGTTGATGATGGCCTTCACGGTGGCCTACGCCTTCCTGTTCCAGTGGCTGGGCTTCGTTGTCGCGACGTCGTTGATGACGATCTTCGTCGGCCGCCTGTTCGGTGGCGGTTGGGCCAAGTGCGCCATCGGCGGCGTGGTCATGAGCCTTTTCTTTTTCTTGCTGTTCGACAAGGTGCTGGACGTGGTCCTGCCCGGCGGACTGCTGGAGGTCCTGCTATGAGCGGCATTCTTGATCATCTTGCGATTGGTTTTGGCGTCGCCTTCACGCTTACCAACTTGTTGGTGGCCATGATCGGTTCGTTCATTGGAACCATGGTTGGCGTGCTGCCCGGCCTGGGACCGGTCAACGGGGTGGCGATGCTGATACCAATTGCGTTCGCCATGAACCTGCCGCCTGAAACCGCGCTGATTCTGCTGGCGGCCGTGTACGTGGGGGCGGAATACGGCGGCCGCATCACGGCGATTCTGCTGAACGTGCCGGGCGAGGCCAGCGCGATCATGACGACGCTGGACGGGTACCCGTTGGCGCGCCAGGGCCTGGCCAACGTGGCGCTGTCGCTATCGGCGTGGTCGGCGTTCTTTGGTGCGATCGTGTCGGTGGTGGGCATCGTGCTGCTTGCGCCGATGTTGGCGAAATGGGCGTTGGCGTTCGGCCCGGCCGAATACTTCGTGCTGATGATCTTCGCGTTCTGCTGCCTGACCAGCTTGCTGGGCAAGCAGCCCGTCAAGGGCGTGTTGGCGGCGATGATCGGGCTGTCGATTTCGGTGGTGGGCGTGGATGCGAATTCGGGCGTGTACCGCTACACGTTCGAATCCGTGCATCTGGCAGACGGCATCGATTTCGTGGTGGTGGTGATTGCGTTGTTCGCCGTCAGCGAAATGCTTGAGATGCTGGAAAAGGTGATGGCGGGCCACAGCGTCGAGGTCAAGCCCAGCGGCCGCAAGCTCTTCAACCTGAAGGAGATGGCCTACACCTGGTGGAGTGTCGTGCGCAGCGCGTTGGTGGGCTTCGGCGTGGGCGTGCTGCCGGGCGCGGGCGCCAGTGTGGCCGCGGCCGTCGCGTACTCGCAGGAAAAACGCATCATCGAAGCCAAGGATCCCGAGGCCAAGTTCGGCAAGGGCGACATGCGCGGGCTGGTCGCGCCGGAAGCGGCGGCCACCGCATCGGCCATCGGGTCTTTCGTGCCGATGCTGACGCTGGGCGTGCCGGGTTCCGGCACGACGGCGGTCATGATGGGTGCGCTGACGCTCTACAACATCACGCCGGGTCCGGTGCTGTTCGAATCCAAGCCTGAACTGGTGTGGGGCCTCATCGCCTCGCTGTTCGTGGCGAACGTGTTGCTGTTCATCATGAACGTGCCGCTGGTGCGCTTCTTCTCGAAGGTGCTGTCGGTGCCGGGCTGGCTGATGGTGCCCGGCATTCTGTGCATCAGCTACATCGGCGTCTACGCCATCAATGCAGGCACGTTTGATCTGGTGCTGGTGGCGGTGATTGGCGCCCTGGGCTACTTCTTGCGCAAGTTCGGCGTGCCGATGGCGCCACTGGTGCTGGGGGTAGTGCTGGGCAACATGATGGAGCAGAACTTGCGGCGTGCTTTGTCGATGACGGATGGTGACGTCGGCGTGCTGTTCGCCAGCCCGGTGTCGATCGCGCTGTGGGCGGGGGCGGCGGCGGTGGTGGTGGTGCCGCAAGTCTTGCGCCGGATTCGCAAAGCTCGAAAGCTGGCGACTAAAGCGGCTTGACGTAGGCGTGGCTGGTTCAATGGAACCGGCATGAAAAAGGGGCGAATTTCTTCGCCCCTTTTATTGTTTATGAATATGAGTATTTGCTCATATTCATATTTTCCTGAATCGTTATACCTGCGCCAGGCGCTCCAGCGCGGCGTCCAGCGTAGCGTCCTTCTTGGCGAAGCAGAATCGCACGATGCGGTGGTTCGATTCGGCCGCATCCGGCTGGCGGTAAAACGCCGATACCGGGATGACGGTCACGCCATGGTTCACCGTCAGATCGCGCGCAAAGTCGGCTTCGTTCTGCTTGGAAATCTGGCTGTAGTCGGCCAGCAGAAAGAACGTGCCGGGGCTGGGCAACGGGCGAAAACGCGTCTTGGCCAAGCCTTGCGACAGGCGGTCGCGTTTGGCTTGGTAGAACGCCGGCAGATCCAGGTAAGGCTTCGGATCCTTCATGAATTCGGCCAGCGCAAACTGCATCGGCGAGGGCACCGTAAACACCATGAACTGATGCACCTTGCGCAGTTCGGCGCTGAGCTGGCGCGGCGCGCAGCAATAGCCGATCTTCCAGCCGGTCGTGTGATAGGTCTTGCCGAACGAAGAGATCACGAAGGCGTGCTCGGCCAGCAGTGGGCGGCGCGCCACGCTGGCATGAGGCTTGCCGTCGAACACGATGTGTTCGTAGACCTCGTCGGACACGAGCAGCACGCCCGTATCGCGCACGATGGCTTCCAGCGCATCCAGGTCGCTGTCGTCCAACACGGCTCCGGTGGGGTTGTGCGGGAAGTTCAGCATCAGCAAGCGCGTCTTGGACGTGATGGCGTCGCGCACGCGCTGCCAATCGATGCGGTAGTAAGGGTCGGCTTCGGTGGGCGCGCGCAGCGGCACGGGGACGGCCGTGCCGCCGGCCAGCCGGATCGCGGGCAGGTAGGAGTCGTAGCAGGGCTCAATGACCACCACTTCATCGCCGCTGTTCACGGCGGCCAGCACGGTGGCCATCAGCGCTTCGGTGGCGCCGCTGGTGACGGTGATTTCGGTTTCGGGGTCGTACGCGTGGCCGTAGAGTTCGCGCGTCTTGGCGGCGATGGCTTCGCGCAGCGGCGCCACGCCGGGCATGTAGGGGTATTGATTGTGGCCGTCGGCCATCGCGCGGGTGACCAGTTCGCACAGTGCGGGATCGGGATCAAAGTCCGGAAAGCCCTGGCCCAGGTTGATGGCCTTGTGTTCGATGGCCAGGCGGCTCATCACGGTGAAGATGGTGGTGCCAACGTCGGGAAGTTTGGATCGGATCATGGTGGACGCGAAGGTGAACGCAGAGAGCAGTGAAAGTGTTCGTAAGTATCCCACTAACTCATAATTCGTTTTTCGCATTAGCTATGCACGTGGATGGAATCGTGGGTCAGAACATGTTGTTGAGGGTGTTGGGCGGTTTGACGATTGCACTGGCGGGGGCGCTGCTTGCCGTCTGGCTGCACCTGCCGTTGCCGTGGATGCTGGGCGCCCTGTTGGTGACGGCGGCAACGCGGATCGCCGGCGTGGGCACTGTCTGCCCCAGACCCGCGCGCAATAGCGGGCAGTGGGTCATTGGCACGTCGCTGGGCCTGTATTTCACGCCGCAAGTGATCGGTCATATCGGCGGCAACGCGGGGCCTATCGTCGTGGGCATGCTGTTCGCGTTGGGGCTAGCGTTCATGGGCACGTCTTTGCTGCGCCGATATACCGATGTGGATTTCAAGACAGCGTGGTTTGCGTCGGCGATTGGCGGCGCAAGTGAGATGGCCAGCCTGGCCGAGCGCCATGGCGCCCGCATTGATCGCGTGGCCACGGCGCACAGCGTGCGGGTGTTGCTGGTGGTGGTCACCGTGCCTTTCATCTTTCAATGGTGGGGCGTTGCGGGGCTGGATCCGACGGTTCCTGGACCCAAGGTGGTAGACGGCGCAGGGTTGGCCGCGCTGGTGGCGTTGACGTGTCTGGGCGGCCTTTGTTTTATGAGGCTGCGCTTGCCCAATCCCTGGGTGTTGGGCCCGATGCTGGTTGCCATGATCCTCACCTCATCCGGCATCGAATTGTCGGCCTTGCCGGACGTTGTGCCCAAGGTGGGGCAATTGTTCATCGGATGGTCGTTGGGAGATCGATACCGCCCGGATTTTTTCCGCGCGGCGCCGCGTTTTGTCGCGGTGGTGGCGCTATTCACCGTGAGTGCGCTGGCCATGGCATTCGGTCTGGGAGCGCTGTTGTCGTACTGGTCCGCGGCGCCCATACCCACGCTGATTCTGGGCACGACGCCCGGCGGCATCGCCGAGATGGCGATCACGGCGAAGGTGCTGCAATTAGGGGTTCCCGTGGTCACGGCATTCCATGTGACGCGGATGGTATTCGTCGTGATCGTGACCGGTCCGATCTACGCTTTTCTGGCGCGCAGACAGGCGAATTCCGCCTAGCGGGCGCTGCGCCAGTCTGAAAAAAGCGACATTGGGGTAAACAACAATATGAGCCGGTAATGCCGCGTGAGTATGCTGATTCCGCAGTTGATTCAAGCAGCGCGCGGACTCGTTCTGTTGCTTGGCGACGAGCGGGAACGCAGCAGCAACGCAGGTACCACTACCGGTCGTTCAGTTCTCACGGCGTCCTTGATTCATTGCATATCGACTTAATTACAGGACGCTAGAAAAAATGGCTCAGAAGGGCAAAGTTAAGTGGTTCAACGCTGACAAGGGTTACGGTTTCATTACTCCTGACGTTGGTGGCACCGATGTTTTCGCGCACTTTTCCGCGATCCAGGGCCGCGGCTATCGCAGCCTGAACGAAGGTCAGGAAGTCGAATTCGAAGTTAAGGATGGTCCGAAAGGACCTCAAGCGGCCGAAATTCGCCCGCTTTAATTCGGGAAATCCCAATTTCCCGGCTGCCAGGTTCAACCTGGCTACAACGCCCCAAAACCCTCCGGTTTGGGGCGTTGTTTCATTTGGGCGCCCGGCTGATCTGTCGCCACCCTGCGCCCTGATGTGCAAAGTTAGTGTTCACTAACATATTCTCCAACCTTGGATAAGTCTGTGGATAATTATTTTTGGGCATGAGGATTTTTGTGCTCATTTATGAAGCACGGGCATCTTGCGGTGCTGGGTTTTGCACAGAAAAACCAATTTTTTAAATGCGCTATTCGGCTTGCCTTGGTGGCCGGTAAACCGGCCGCCCATAGAGGCATGGGCAACGTGAAACATCGGCTTTCCCTAGGGAATTCGCGGTGTTGGCAAGGTTTTCCACATTGATTTCGTGCGCTTAACGCGATGGCCGCGATTACTTTGTGGGCCGGTTTGCCGTGACATTCTGGTCTGTGGGGGACGGTTGTTCACAAAGATATCCCCACCCCGGTTATGCACAGGAATGGACAATTCGGCGTCCAAAAGGATGCCATCTGCCTGTGGATAGAAATGGGGATAGTCGCGCGGCAAAGCCATGTCTTGGCGTTATTGCATACGCTAAGCCCGATTTTTTGGGCGAGATTTTCTATTCGACTGAAGTGCTACGGGTTTCGATTCGTGCGGCGGTGTTTTGATTTTGATCGAATGCCGCGTTCGTTCGTCCGGCCGCCGCTGAATTTATGCGCTTGGTTTTTACGCCAACGAGTTTTCCACAGGGTTCACATGAAACGGCCGACTCAACCATAAGGATGATGGCGCCGAAGATCTGACTCGATCAAGATAGCCGGAGGCTGGGGAAAAGCTGAAGGGGAAATCTGAGACGCGTTCGCAAAGGGTCGTACCAGGCTCTGAATAATGATGTGGATAAGTCGAGGCATTTTGGATGCGGCGTTTTGGACTGCGTAGCGGCAGATGAGTTCCCCTGATTACGTGGCGGGTTGGGGAGTCCAATACGGCGAACCGTCACGTCAACGTTGAATCTTATCCACAAAGTTTTCCACGTGAATTCGGGCGTCGGAGAAGTGGGATTGAGCGGTGTTCACAGTTGGCTTTTGCTTCGCTACTGATCCGGTTTGCATACGTATTTCCCTATGAAAACAAGGCTGTTGCATTCAAGCGTAGTTCGGGACGGTGCGGCGGCTAGGTCTGTGTTCTCTTGCTGTGCTGGCTTGTTGGGGAGATCAATATTTATAAGTTATCCCCAAAATTGTTAGACGGTATAGCGCCGTTTTTGACACGCTGAACGCGATGCGTGTTTTGCGCTTAATCGTTGCTGCGGCGGTGTGTGGGTTAATCGACAACCGAGTTTTGGAGTCTTGCTGGATATCCACAGAAGTTTGTGAACAACTAGATTTCTCGTGCGCCGCCTGATTTGAGAAATCCGCTTGATCCTTATTCTGGCGGGAATGTTGGGGAGCTCGTCCGGATCCCAAATGCCGATCACTTTTCACGTGAACTTCAGAAAAACAATGAGGTTTTGGCCTAGGGGTAGGGTAGGGTCCAAAAAATCACTTTTTTTTGAAGATTGCGGGAGTTCCATACCTGGCTTTGCCGAGCAGAGAATCGTAGAAAATTTGGCGAGGCTGGGAATTTGGCCGCCGTTCTAATGAGCAAGTTCTGCCCCGTCTGTGGTCGTCCCCAAATATTGCGGTGTTCCACGTGGAACATGCTGCCTCTAAAACTACTTCTTATGGCCCAGTAGCTCGCGATTTTTGAAAGAGCGTTGAGCCTTTCGGGTAGTGATTGAGCGTGAGGCTAACTGTGCTCGATGTTGTTTCACGTGAAACGTGTCCATGGTTTGCGCGGGCATGGCCAAGATGTTCCACGTGGAACATGCATAGAGGCGTCGCAAGTCTGCCAATAGATTGAATATTGGGCTCTTGGACGGCACTCAATGTTTCACGTGGAACACCATAAATTTGAAGACTGCAGCAGCGGCCTGCTGACTGCACCGCTGATGTTTCACGTGAAACATTGCCAATTTCTCAACGTCGGCTTGGCCGACCGCTGTATTTTCCTAACGAGCCTATAGAGCGTTCAGTGCCCTATTGCGTGAGGCGTCGGCCATCTGAAGCGTTCCAAGGTGGTGAGAGGGGGGATGTTTCACGTGAAACAACGGCGATTCTCCGCGCATTGCGTGCTGTCTTCACGGGTTTGCGCGACCTGAGAGAGGTGTTCCACGTGAAACATCACGGCGGGTCTACGTGAGCGTGCGACCGAGTGGGGCTGTGGCCAGCGACAGCCGCACGCGCAGTCAACGTCCCAGCGCATCTCGGCGGCGCAACCACAACGATGTTTCACGTGGAACATACAGCCATACATGCACCCTCAGCAGCTGCATGCCCCCAGGCCACTCGGCTTGTCTCACCAAGATCCCATCCGATAAACACCGGCAGATGCCGACATATTCCTCGCCCAGCCTGTCTGAACCGTTGCCCTTTCCCGACGCCAACCCCGGACAGGGCGACCCATTTATCAGCTCCACGATGTTTCACGTGAAACATGCAACCCCTGCCTCTATAATGAGCACCGATCGCTCTCTAATCTCTCTCCCCATCATGGACTATCCCCGCGAATTCGATGTCATCGTCGTCGGTGGCGGCCACGCCGGTACCGAAGCCGCTTTGGCTGCCGCGCGCGCTGGCGCGCAGACGCTGCTGCTGACGCACAACATCGAAACCCTTGGCCAAATGTCTTGCAATCCCTCCATCGGCGGGATCGGCAAGGGCCACCTTGTCAAAGAAGTCGACGCCCTCGGTGGCGCGATGGCCTTGGCAACGGACGAAGCGGGGATTCAATTCCGCATTCTTAACGGCTCCAAGGGTCCAGCTGTACGCGCCACGCGTGCGCAGGCGGATCGAGTGCTGTACCGCCAGGCCATCCGTGGCCGCCTGGAAAACCAGCCGAACCTGTGGTTGTTCCAGCAAGCGGTGGAAGATCTGATGGTGGAAGGGGACCGCGTCGTCGGTGCCGTCACCCAGGTTGGTTTGAAGTTCCGAGCGAAGACGGTGGTACTTACCGCCGGCACTTTCCTGAATGGCCTGATTCACGTGGGCCTGCAAAACTACTCGGGTGGCCGCGCTGGCGATCCCCCGGCTATTTCCTTGGGCCAGCGCCTTAAGGAACTGAAGCTTCCGCAGGGGCGCCTGAAGACCGGGACGCCTCCTCGCATCGATGGCCGTTCGATCAACACCAGCATCCTGGAAGAACAGCCGGGCGACCTGGATCCCATTCCCGTGTTCTCGTACATGGGTAATGTGGCCATGCACCCGCGCCAGTTGCCGTGCTGGATCACCCACACGAATGCGCGTACGCACGACATCATCCGCGGGGGCCTCGACCGCTCGCCGATGTACAGCGGCGTCATCGAAGGGGTGGGGCCGCGTTACTGCCCGTCGATCGAAGACAAGATCCACCGCTTCGCCGACAAGGAATCGCACCAGGTCTTCCTGGAGCCGGAAGGCTTGGACACGCACGAGGTCTATCCCAACGGCGTGTCGACCAGCTTGCCGTTTGATGTACAGCTGGAGCTGATCCATTCGCTGCGGGGTTTGGAGAACGCGCATATCCTGCGTCCGGGCTACGCGATCGAATACGACTATTTCGATCCACGTGGATTGAAGAGCACGCTGGAAACCAAAGTCATCAGCGGCCTGTTCTTTGCAGGCCAGATCAACGGCACGACCGGCTACGAAGAGGCGGCCGCCCAAGGTCTGCTGGCCGGCGTGAATGCCGCTTTGCTTGCGCTGGGTCGCGAACCTTGGACGCCTCGCCGGGATGAAGCCTATCTGGGCGTGTTGGTCGATGACCTGGTCACGCGCGGCGTGACCGAACCCTATCGCATGTTTACCTCGCGGGCTGAATATCGCCTCAGCCTGCGCGAAGACAACGCCGATCTGCGTCTGACCGAAATCGGCCGCCAGCTGGGTATTGTCGATGACGCACGTTGGGACGCGTTCAACCGCAAGCGCGACGCCGTCGCTGCTGAAGTTGAACGCCTGAAGTCGTCGTGGGTGAATCCCCGCGTGATGCCCGCGGAAGTTGCTGAACCCCTGCTGGGCAAGGCCATTGAACGTGAGTACTCACTAGCTGATCTGCTGAAACGCCCGAATGTTTCATATGAAGCATTGATGGCTGCGCGCAATGCCGACGGATCTCTGCTGGCCGGCCCCGGCGTCGTCAGTGACGACGTGCTGTCCGAACAGGTCGAGATCCAGGTGAAGTACGCCGGCTATATCGCGCGTCAGCAAGACGAAGTCCAGAAGCAGATCACGCATGAACAGCAGCCTATCCCCGCGGATGTCGATTACGACGCCGTGACGAGCCTGTCGTTCGAAGTGCGCCAGAAGCTGAAGACGCATCGCCCTGAAACCGTGGGGCAGGCCGCTCGCATTTCCGGCGTGACCCCCGCTGCCATTTCCTTGTTGCTCATTCACCTGAAGCGCCTGCATTACGGCTCGCGCAAGCAAGCCGCATGACCGCCTTTACCGATCAGGCCGGCACCGACATGGCCGGCCGCCTCTCTCGTGCATGCGAGCAGCTGGGGCTGCACGCCGATGCCGACGCGCACGCCAAGCTGCTGAATTATCTGTCGCAGATGCAGCGCTGGAACCGCACGTACAACCTCACCGCCATCCGCGATCCGCAGCAGATGCTGATCCAGCATCTGTTCGATAGCCTGGCCGCCGTGGCGCCGTTCAGCGAGGCGCTGGGCGCGGATCACGCTGTTGCCAAGGTCTACGACGTCGGCTCGGGTGGCGGGCTGCCTGGCGTCGTTCTCGCGATCATGCGGCCCATGTGGTCCGTGACGTGCATCGACGCCGTTGAAAAGAAAACCGCATTCGTGCGCCAGATGAGCGGCGCACTGTCGTTGCCGAATCTGCAAGCGCGCCACGCGCGCATCGAAACGCTGGACCCCGCCGAGTGCGACATCGTCACTTCGCGCGCCTTCGCATCCCTGGATGATTTTGCGCAGCTTGCGGGTCGCCATGTGCGCAACGATGGTACCCTCGTCGCCATGAAGGGCAAGGTCCCCGAAGAAGAAATTCAGGCATTGCATGCGCGCGGGGAATGGCAAGTCGACCATATTCAGCCGCTCCAGGTACCGGAGCTGCAAGCAGAACGCTGCCTGATCTGGATGCGCCGCGGCGACGGACACAGCGAAGTACGCAGCGAAGTACGCAGTCAAGGAACTCTATGAAGAACTTACCCCCCAGCACAACCGCCCGCGTCTTCTGCATTGCCAACCAGAAGGGCGGCGTGGGCAAGACGACGACCGCCATCAATCTGGCGGCGGGCCTTGCCACGCACAATCAGCGCGTGCTGCTGGTGGATCTGGACCCCCAAGGCAACGCCACGATGGGCAGTGGCATCGACAAGAACTCGCTGGAATCGAACCTGTACCAGGTGCTGATTGGCGAAGCCACCATCGAACAGGCACGCGTGAAATCGGAATCGGGCGGCTATGACGTGCTGCCCGCCAACCGTGAACTGTCCGGCGCCGAGATCGATCTGGTGCAGATGGAAGAGCGCGAACGCCAACTGAAGGCGGCGATCGACACCGTCGCCAGCCAATATGATTTTGTTCTGATCGACTGCCCGCCGACGCTGTCTTTACTGACCTTGAATGGCTTGGCCGCCGCGCATGGCGTCATCATTCCCATGCAGTGCGAATACTTCGCGCTGGAAGGTTTGTCCGACCTCGTCAACACCATCAAGCGCGTTCACCGCAACATCAATGACGACCTGCGCGTCATCGGTCTGTTGCGTGTGATGTTCGACCCGCGCATGACGCTGCAACAGCAAGTGTCTGCGCAGCTGGAAGCGCACTTTGGCGACAAGGTCTTCAAGACGGTCGTGCCGCGCAACGTGCGCTTGGCCGAAGCACCCAGTTACGGCATGCCGGGCGTGGTGTATGACCGGGCGTCACGCGGCGCGCAAGCCTACATCTCATTCGGCGCCGAAATGATCGAGCGCGTCAGAAAGGATTTGAAGTAAGCCGGTCCCATGTCTGTCGCGACACGCATTTCTTCCCCCGCTACGCCTTTGTCCCGCACGCCGCCTGCCGATGTGCGCGACAGCTTGCGCGTGCGTCTGGAAGAAGCTGCATTGAACGCGACGGCGGTCGGCGCGCAGCTGCTTTACGACGGCTGGCTGGTGCGTTTTTCGCCGTCTGAAGCCAAACGTGTGCGCAGTATCAACGTGCTGGGGTTATCCACACGTCCGCTGGACGAGCGGCTGGCGTATTGTTCTTCGTTGTATGCGCGCCATGGCCTGCCCATGGTGTTGCGCATCACCTCCATCGGCCCCGATTTTTCGCTGGATGCCGAGCTGGAGGCCCGAGGCTATATCTACACCGGTGAGACCCGAGTCATGAGCATGTCGCTCGCCCCCAAGCCCAGCGGCCGGGGCGGCCTGTCTTTCAGGAAAGTCGACACCGGCCGCTTTGCGCAAGTGGTCGGGGCCATGCGCGGCTCAGCGCCCGAACACATTGGCGAACATCAAGCGCGTCTTCAAGGCCTGGCTGTGGATAAGCAGCCGGTGCTGGTTTTCGACGCGCAAGAGCAGTGCGTTGCCGCGGGCCTGGCCGTTCGCGATGGCGACTTGCTTGGTCTGTTCGACATCGTTACGGATCCGGGGCAACGGCGTAAAGGCTACGCCGACGCCCTGGTAGAGCATATGTTGGCCGAAGGCGCCGCCGGCGGCGCCACAACCGCGTACTTGCAGGTCGAGCCGGACAATACCGCCGCGCGCGCCTTGTATGGCCGCTACGGTTTCAAAGACTGTTACGCGTATTGGTACCGTCTGCCCGCCGAGCAGACGGACGCCTGAGCCTGGCTCAGGATACAAAAACAGAAGGAAAGAGGATTTAACTATGGCCACCAAGAAACCCAAGGGATTGGGTCGCGGACTGGACGCCTTGCTGGGCGCCGATGCGCCTGCGATCGACAACATCGGCAAGGCCGTCGCGGCCAAGCCCGAGGGTCCGCCATCCACCTTGCCCCTGTCGAAGCTGCGCGCCGGCAAGTATCAGCCGCGCACGCGCATGGACGAGGGCGCCTTGGGTGAGCTGGCCGAATCGATCCGCACGCAAGGCATCATGCAACCCATTCTTGTGCGCGCACTGGGCGAAACCGCGCCCGGCCATTACGAAATCATCGCCGGCGAACGCCGCTTCCGCGCCGCCCAACTGGCCGGCTTGAAGGAAGTGCCGGTGCTGGTGCGTGAAGTGGCCGACGAGAACGCGGCCGTCATGGCGCTGATTGAAAACATCCAGCGTGAAGACCTGAATCCGCTGGAAGAGGCGCATGGCGTGCGCCGTCTGCTGGACGAATTCGGGTTGACGCATGAACAGGCCGCGCAAGCGATTGGCCGCTCGCGTTCGGCCACCAGCAACCTGCTGCGCCTGTTGAACCTGGCCGCACCGGTGCAAACGATGCTGCTGGCAGGCGATGTCGACATGGGCCACGCACGTGCGCTATTGGCCGTCGACGCCGCCACGCAGATCCAGCTGGCCAACCAGATCATCGCGCGCCGCTTGTCGGTGCGCGAAGCGGAAAAGCTCGTCGCCAAGACCGCCAAGGAAACGGAGGCCGCCGCGTCGCCGCGCAAGAAGGCCAATGGTGTCTCGCGCGACCTGACCCGCCTGGAAGAAGCCTTGTCCGACCATCTGGGCACGCGCGTGGCGCTCAAGGTGGGCGCCAAAGAGAAAGGGCAGATCGTTATCGACTTCCATGGTTGGGAACATCTGAATTCGTTGCTGGAACGGCAAGGCCTGTCCGGAGTCGTGGATGCCTGACGCATTGCCGGTCGTCGCGGTGCTGGCCACGGGCGGCACCATCGCAGGCGCGCAGGCGGACGCCACGTCCGCGGGGTACAAGGCCGGCACGTTCTCGGTGAACGATTTGCTGGCCGCCGTGCCGCAGCTGGCCGGCATTGCGGACATCCGCGCCGAGCAGGTTGCCAACGTCGGCAGCCAGAACATGACGCATGCGGTCTGGCGCGCGTTGGCCGAACGTGTGGATGCCTTGTGCCAGGACGCCTCGGTGGCCGGCATCGTTATCACGCATGGCACCGACACGCTTGAAGAAACCGCGTATTTCCTGAGCCTGTTGATTCAGCACGACAAACCCATCGTTCTGGTGGGCGCGATGCGCCCGGCCACCGCGCTGGGCGCCGAAGGACCGGCGAATCTGTATAACGCGGTGGCGCTTGCACGGCACCCCGACGCGCGCGGCCGCGGGCCGCTCGTCGTCATGAACGAAGACGTGCATTACGCGCGTGAAATCCAGAAGATCGCAAGCGCGGGCCTGTGCGCCTTCGCATCGCCCAATCGTGGCCGCGCCGGAGTCATGCATGGCGGCACGCCGTATTTCTATTCGCGCAACACCACCACGCACACGACACAAAGCGAGTTTTCACTCGCATTATTGGAAAAGGCCAGTTGGCCGCGCGTAGACATCATCTACGCTCACGCTGACCTGCAAGGCGACGTGATCGACTTCGTGGCGGACACGGCCCAGGGCATTGTGTTGGCAGGCGTTGGCGATGGCAACGCTACCGATCTGGCCATTGCGGCGCTGAGCCGCGCGGCGGACGCCGGCGTGACCGTGGTGCGCTCCAGCCGCACGGGCAGCGGCTTTGTGGCGCGTGATGTCGAGCTTGATGATGGCGCGCTGGGTTTTGTGGCGGCACGGGACCTGAACCCGCAAAAGGCGCGCATCCTGCTGATGCTGGCCTTGTCCGTTACCCGCGACGCGGCGGCGGTGCAGGCGCTGTTCGACCGTTATTGAAAGCGGTCATTCAGCCCGCGTCGCCTTGCTGCGCCAACCCCAGGTTGGTTCGCAGCATGTCATAGACCTGCCGCGTCAGCGGATTGATCAGGTCGCGCCTTATCCACAGGAAGTACGTGACGTCCGGCAGGGGCGGCAGTCCTTCCTTTTCCCCCAGCACCCGCATTTCCGGCCCCAGCAGTTCCACGCTGCGGGCCGTCACGCCCAGGCCGGCGCGTAGCGCGGCTTTGATGCCCACCAGATTCGGCGCGACGTAATTGGTATGCCAGCGCACGCGCGCCTGCTCCAGCGCATTCAATGCCAGGCGCCGGAAGATGCTGGGCTCATCGGCCAGCACCAGCGGCACCGGTGCGTGCATGTCATGCACATAATCGGCCGACGCCAGCCACACCGTGGGCGACGTACGCAGCGCCACGCCCTCAAAATCCTGATCAAAGCGCGTGGAGATAGTCAGGTCGATCTCGCCGGCGCGCAAGGCGTCCATCAGAAAGGGGCTGCGATCCACGCGGATCTCCAACTTCACTCGCGGGGCGGAACGGGCGATGTGCGTCAGCAGCGTGGGCAGAATCGTGTCTGCGACGTCCAGCGGTGCGCCCAGCCGCAAGTCACCTTCCAGCTGACCATCCTGTAGCGCCCGCAGCGCTTCGTCATTGATCGCCAGCATGTGCCGCGCGTATTCCACCAGCCGGCGCCCATGCGATGACAACACCTTGTTGCGCCCCTGCTTTTCGAACAGCGGCAGGCCAATGGTGGATTCCAGCCGCTGCATCTGCTGCGTGATGGCCGACTGCGTTTTGTGCAGGCGGTTGGCGGCTTCGGAAAAGGTGTCGTGCCGGGCGATGGCCGTCAGTGTGCGAAGCAGGTCCAGATCCAGATTACGCATGCAATGCCCCGAGAGAGGGTCCTAAAACGGTTGAATATATTAGCAGTGCTAATGGGATGTTAAGGCAATTTAAATTGTTGGCGCCCGGATCGAGGAATACAGTAAATGAAATAACGCATGAATCAAGAGGGATATCCAACGTGAGCACCGCACATCCTCATCAGGCCGGCATCGAAAGCGCCATCGGAAATATTAAAAAAACTGTAGGAAATAAGGGGCTGAACCGCGACAGCCTGGATGACGTCTTGAAGGAACTCGTGGGCCTGGCCGCGCATACCGATTGGTGGACGGGTGAGCGCTATGCACCGCCGGAAGACGGCGTGCGCCAGGCGCGCTACCTGATCGCTGAAGACGACGACAAGAGCTATGCGCTGTATCTGAACGTCATGCGACCCGGCAACAAGATCGTGCCGCACAACCACACGACGTGGGCCTGTATCGCAGCGGTCGAAGGCGTTGAATACAACTACGTCTACAACCGGCTGGACGATGGCTCGGTGCCCGGTGTGGGCCGTCTGGAAAAGACCGGCACGGTCGTGGTGGGCCCGGGTTCCGGTATTGCGCTGATGCCCGACGACATCCACGCCGTCGAAATCCAGGGCGATAGCGTCATCCGCCACCTGCATATGTATGGCCGCGCGCTGGAAACGCTGAACGAGCGGCTGGGCTTCGATCTGGAAGCCGGCACGTGCAAGATCATGCCGATCGGCGTGCAGACCCGCCGCTGATCATGAGCAAGCCCTATCAGCCCACCACGCGCCTGCTGCGCGCAGGGCGGCCACATCAAGGATGGGTCAACACGCCCGTCACGCGCGCCAGCACGTACGTCTTTGACAGCGTGGCGGCGTGGCGCGATACGCGCGCTCGCCGTGAAGAAGAGCGGCTGCCGTCCTACGGCGCGCGCGGCACCGACAGCACGCACGCATTGGAAGATGCCTTGGTGGAGCTGGAACAGGGCTTTCGCGCGGCGCTGTATCCCACGGGCCAGGCAGCCATCGTCACCGTTCTGCTGGCGTATCTGCGTTCGGGCGACCACGTGCTGATCACCGATGCGGTCTACGATCCGGTGCGCCGTTTCTGCACCGAACACCTGACGCGTCTGGGCATCGAACACACGTTCTACCGGCCTGACGGCGTGGGTATCGAAGCGCTTATCCGGCCCAACACGCGGATGATCTACGCCGAGGCGCCCGGCTCGTTGACGTACGAGATGCCGGACCTTTCCGACTTATCCACAGCTGCGAAAAAACACGGCTGCTGGCTGGCTGTGGATAACACGTGGGCGTCGGGCTTGTTATACAAACCGCTCACGCTGGGCGCCGATATTTCCATTCTTGCGGCCACCAAATACCTGGGCGGACACGCCGACGTGATGATGGGCGCCGTGGTGACCAACACGCGCGCCTGGCGTCCCCTGGAACGCGCCACCATTGATTTTGGCCAGACCGTTGGCGCCGACGACGCCTTTCTGGTGCTGCGCGGCCTGCGGTCGCTGCCGCTGCGCATGGTGCAGCACGCCCGCAACGCCATGCAGGTGGCTGAATTCTTGCAGCGGCGCGCCGAAGTCGTCCGCGTGCTGTGTCCGGCCTTGCCCGGCGACCCGTCGCACGCGGTGTGGCAACGCGATTGTTCCGGCGCCAATGGCTTGCTCACGATCGAACTTGCCTCGACTTTTACGGCGGCCGACGCCGATGTGCTGATGGACAGCCTTCAGCTGTTTGGCATCGGCGCATCGTGGGGCGGCTTCGAAAGCCTGGTGATTCCGGTGCAACTGGGTTCGCGCGCCTTGCCCGACCCGACACCTCGCGGACCCATGTTGCGACTGCACGTGGGCCTGGAAGCCGCTGAAGACCTGATTGCCGATCTTGAACACGCGCTGTCCGCAATGACCTCAATCGTTCGACCTATTTGATATCCATGATGCAACCGACCTCCGCTTCCCCTTACGCAGATATCGACAGCCACACGTTGAAGCAATGGCTGCACGACGGCAGCGAGATCGCCTTGCTGGATGTGCGCGAACACGGCCAGTACGGCGAGTCCCATTTGTTCTACGCCGCGCCCGTGCCCTACAGCCGGCTTGAGGTCGACATCGTGCGCCTGGCGCCGCGCCGCGAGGTACGCGTGGTGGTGGTGGACGACGGCGGCGATGACGACACGGCCGCCCGCGCAGCGCGCGCATTGGCCGCGCTGGGCTACCGGAACGTCTACCGCCTGGCTGGCGGCATCGCGCAATGGCAGCGGGACGGCTATGCCGTCTTTGCCGGCGTGAACGTGCCCAGCAAAACCTTCGGTGAACTGGCCGAAGAAGTTTTCCACACCCCTCGCATCGGCGCCCGTGAACTGGCCGAGCGCCAGCGGCGCGGCGACGATCTGATCGTGCTGGACGGCCGGCCGTTTGCCGAATACCAAAAGATGAGTATCCCCGGCGGCATCTGCTGCCCGAACGGCGAACTTGCACTGCGCGCCCACACGCTGGCGAAAGATCCCGCCACCACTATCGTTATCAATTGCGCAGGCCGCACGCGCAGCATCATCGGCGCGCAGACGCTGATCAACCTGGGTGTACCCAACCCGGTGTTTGCGCTGGAGAACGGCACGCAGGGCTGGTATCTCGAAGACTTGCAGCTTGAGCATGGCGCGCGCCGCCGCTATGACGACGGCGTTGCGCTTGAAGATGTGCCGGCCCTGGCCGCGCGCTCGGCGCAATTGGCCGAGCGCTATGGCGTGAAGACCGTGCCCGCCGCGACTGTCCAGGAATGGTTGCAGGACACGACGCGCAGCACCTTTCTGTGCGATGTGCGCAGCGCCGAAGAGTTCGCACAAGGCTCGTTGCCCGGCGCGCAACACACGCCCGGCGGCCAGCTGGTGCAAGCCACCGACCAATACCTGGCCGTGCGCGGCGCGCGCATTGTTGTGTTCGACGCTGAAGGCGTGCGCGCACCGGTCGTGGCCAGCTGGCTCGCGCAGATGGGCTGGGACGCAAGCGTGCTGAAAGAGGGCGTCGACGCATCCTTGCACGTTGACGCGCTGCGCGTGCAGCCGCCCGGCATCTCCGAGTTGGGCGACGCCGCGCTGGCCGCCGCGTTGCAGCTGGGGGCGCAGGCTGTGGATATCCGACCGGGCATGCGCTACCGCGCCGGGCATATCGCGGGCGCCGTATGGTCGATTCGCCCGCGCCTGGACCGGCTGGCGCTGGATCCGCAGCGCGCCGTGGTGCTGCTGGCGGAAGACGCCGCGCTGGCTGCGTGGGCTGCCGAAGACCTGCGCCGCATGGGTGTGCAGGACATCTGCGTGAATACGGGCGAGCCGGGCAGCTGGGCGCAAGCGGGCATCGCGATCGAAGCCACGCCCGATGTGCCGGCCGACAGCGAATGCATTGATTACCTCTTCTTCGTGCACGACCGCCACGACGGCAACAAGGCGGCTGCGCGTCAATACCTGGCCTGGGAGACCAACCTGGTCAAGCAGATCGACGAGCGCGAGCTGGCGGGATACCGATTCGCGGCAGGCTGACGCAGCCTGCGCGAGCCGTGCACGTGTCACGCAGACAAGCCGGCGATAAACCATAGGCGCAACGGTCCGCAGAGACCGCGCAGCGCCACCGACGCATCAACCCGATCAATACGCCCCGGCGGCATCGCCGCCGGGGTGCGGACGGTTCATGGCGAACCGGAATGCAAAGGACGGCCGAGTATCCGGCCGCCAACACAAGGGGAAGTTCACATGAAGCACCATGCATTGCACACTCGCGGCGCGGCCGCTCTGGCGCTTGCCGGTTTGATGTGGAGCGCTAGCGCGCTGGCGCAAACGCCAGCCCTGCAAGCGCCCACCGACTATCCCAAGCAGGCCATCACCGTCGTCTCGCCGTTCCCGCCCGGGGGCGGCAACGACAACGTGGCGCGTTTGATCGCGCAGGAGCTTGGCGCCATCACCGGCCAAAGCGTCGTGGTCGAGAACCGTTCGGGGGCGGGCGGCAACGTGGGCACCGCGCAGGTATCGCGCGCCAAGCCGGACGGCTACACGCTGGTGATGTCGCAGACAAGCGTGATGGCCGTCAACCCCAGGCTGTACAAGAACGTGGGCTTTGACCCGGTCAAGGATTTCACGCCGATCTCGCAGATCACGTCGGCCCCGCTGGTGCTGGTGGCGCGCAGCGAAAGCCCGTACAAGACGCTGGCCGACTATCTTGATGCCGCGCGCAAGCAGCCGGGCGTCATCACGTACGCCACGCCGGGCAACGGCACCATGAGCCATCTGATGGGCGCGCTGGTGTCCAAGAAGGCCAATGTGAACCTGGTGCATGTGCCATATCGCGGCGCGGCGCCCGCGATTACCGACTTGATGGGTGGCACCGTCGACATGCTGATCACGTCGCCGGCATCGGCAGAACCCATGGTGGCAGCTGGCAAGCTGCGCATTCTGGCGTTGAGCCACGAAAACAGCATCGGCATTTTCAAGGGGGCGCCTACGTTGAAGCAGAGCGGCCTGGACGGCATCACTGCGGACGACTGGTATGGGTTGTTCGCGCCCGCCGGCACGCCGCCCGAACGCGTGGCGTATCTGGCGCAAGCCGTCAGCCAGGCCATGAAGTCGCCCAACGTGATCGCCAAGATCAACAGTGGCGGCAGCTGGCCGGTGGGCAGCCAGCCCGATGCCTTCAAAACGCGTCTGCAAGAAGACACGGTGTACTGGGCCAACATGGTGAAGACCGCCGGCGTCTCGCTGGACTGACGTCCGCAGGGGCGCGTGCTTGGACTTGCGGCGCCCCGTCACAACCTAGGGAAACTACTGCACGCACAAGGCTGCAAATTCACGGCAAGGTGTCTAGACTCGGATAAACCCTGAGAGCACGCCTGGACACCACGGTTCGTCGCGCTGCTCGCCCGCAGTTCCACGCAACGCGTCAGCCACAAGGTGAACGAGCATGCATGCACTAGGGGTAGCAACGGTGGAAGACGCAGAGCGGCTG
>CAJYKY010000045.1 GCA_913775005.1 uncultured Achromobacter sp. | reverse complement strand
GATTTCATCGTGCGCTGAAAAGCGGCCATGTCATCCATGGGCGCGCTTTCCGGTTTTTTCAGCACGGCGACCCGCTTGGCAAGCGCCTCGCGTTCGCGCTCGGCTTGCAGGTCTTTCTTCAGGCGTTTCAGGTCGGCCAGGCCGACCTTACTGCCCCGCATTCTCCAACCACCGTTGTGCGTCCAGGGCGGCCATGCAGCCGGTGCCGGCGCTGGTGATGGCTTGGCGATAGACGTGATCCTGTACGTCGCCGGCGGCGAACACGCCCGGAACGGACGTCATCGTGGCCATGCCCGACAAGCCGCTCTTGGTGACGATATAGCCGTCTTTCATCTCCAGCTGGCCCTGGAAGATTTCGGTGTTGGGCTGGTGGCCGATGGCAATGAAGGCGCCGGTGACCGGCATGTCTTCGGTTGCACCGGTGTCCACGTGGCGTACACGCACGCCGGTTACACCGCTGTCGTCGCCCAGCACTTCTTCCAGCGTATGGAACAGCTTGAGTTCCATGTTGCCGTTTTCGACTTTGCTCATCAGCTTGTCGACCAGGATGGGCTCGGCGCGGAACTTGTCGCGGCGATGAATCAGCGTGACCTTGCGGCACAGGTTGGACAGGTACAGCGCTTCTTCCACGGCGGTGTTGCCGCCGCCGACGACGACGACGTCCTGGTTGCGGTAGAAGAAGCCGTCGCAGGTGGCGCAGCCGGAAACGCCGCGGCCCATGAAGGCCTGTTCAGACGGGAGGCCCAGGTATTTGGCCGACGCGCCGGTGGCGATGATGAGCGCGTCGCAGGTGTAGATCTTGCCGGTGTCGCCGGTCAGCGTGAAGGGACGCTTGGACAGATCGACCTTGGCGATGTGGTCGAACAGCATTTCGGTGTTGAAGCGTTCAGCGTGCTTCTGGAAGCGCTGCATCAGGTCCGGACCCTGGACGCCATCCGCGTCGGCCGGCCAGTTGTCGACGTCCGTGGTGGTCATGAGCTGGCCGCCTTGGGCCAGACCTGTAACAAGAACAGGGCTCAGATTGGCGCGTGCCGCATAGACGGCCGCCGTGTAACCGGCGGGGCCGGAACCGAGTATCAAAACTTTAGCGTGCGTGGGCGTGGACATGGGCGGGTATCTTTAGGTTAACGCCCAATTATAATGAGCCGCATGCCGCGTATCTCGACTGCTTCTCCGCGCGCCTCGCGCAACACCCGCAACGGACCTTCACCGCTACAAACGCGTATCTCTGCGTTGCTGCGCGAAGCCCGCTGGATCCTATTTGCCGCCCTGGCGGCCTGGCTCACGCTAGTGCTGGCCACCTGGAGCGCATCCGACCCCGGTTGGTCGCATTCCGTGCCGGGCGACGTGGTGCGCAACCACGGCGGGCGCCTGGGCGCCTATCTGGCCGACATCCTGCTCTATCTATTCGGTTTCTCTGCCTGGTGGTGGGTCATCCTGCTGCTGCACCGGGTGCGCGCGGGTTACCGGCGCTTAGCCAGCCAGCTCAAGGTAACGAATGGTAAACAGCCAGAAGTGTTGCCGCGCGTCCACTGGGAAGAGGGCATCGGCTTCTTCCTGTTGCTGCTGGGCTCGCTGGGCATGGAAGCGCTGCGGCTGGCCAGTCGTGGCACGCATCTGCCCGGCGCGTCGGAAACCGCCAGCGGCGCAGGCGGCGTCATCGGCCATACGCTGGCTGACCTGATCAGCCGCAGCATCGGGTTCACGGGCAGTACGCTGGCGTTCCTGGTGATGCTGGCCATTGGTTTGAGTCTGTTCTTCTCGTTCTCATGGCTGGCCGTGGCCGAACGCGTGGGCTCGTGGATGGAAGGCCTGGTGCGCCGCGTGCGCAACTCCTACGCTGCGCGCGAAGACCGCAAGGTCGGCGAGGTGGCCAAGGCCGTGCGTACGGAACAAGTCGTGGCCAAGCAGGAAAAGCTGGTGCACGAACAGCCGGTGCGCATCGAGCCCGCGATTACCGTCGTGCCCAAGTCCGAACGCGTCGAAAAGGAAAAGCAGCAGTCGCTGTTCTTTGCGCCGGCCGGTGGCGCCGAAGGCGACCTGCCCGCTATCAGCCTGCTGGACCCGCCGCTGAACAATCAGGAAACGGTGTCGGCCGAAACCATCGAATTCACGTCGCGCCTGATCGAAAAGAAACTGGCCGACTTCGGCGTGTCGGTCACCGTGGTGGCAGCGCAGGCCGGCCCGGTCATTACGCGCTATGAAATCGAACCGGCTACCGGCGTGAAGGGCAGCCAGATCGTCAACCTGGCCAAGGACCTGGCGCGCGCGCTGAGTCTGGTCAGCATCCGGGTGGTGGAAACCATTCCGGGCAAGAACCTGATGGGCCTTGAACTGCCCAACCCGCGCCGCCAGATGGTGCGCCTGTCTGAAATCCTGGGTTCGCAGACCTATCACGCCAGCCACTCGGTGGTGACGATGGCGCTGGGCAAAGATATTGCCGGCAACCCGGTGGTGGCCGACCTGGCCAAGATGCCTCACCTGCTGGTGGCGGGTACGACGGGTTCCGGGAAGTCGGTGGGGATCAACGCCATGATCCTGTCGCTGCTGTACAAGGCCGACGCGTCCCACACGCGCCTGATCCTGATTGACCCGAAGATGCTGGAAATGAGCGTCTACGAAGGCATCCCGCATCTGCTGGCGCCGGTGGTCACCGACATGCGGCAGGCGTCCAACGCGCTGAACTGGTGCGTGGGCGAAATGGAAAAGCGCTACCGCCTGATGAGCAAGATGGGCGTGCGCAACCTGGCGGGCTACAACACCAAGATCCGCGACGCCATCAAGCGCGAGGAACCGATCCCCAACCCGTTCTCGTTGACGCCCGATCAGCCCGAGCCGCTGTCGCCGTTGCCCACCATCGTGGTGGTCATCGACGAATTGGCGGACCTGATGATGGTGGTCGGCAAGAAGATCGAAGAGCTGATCGCGCGTCTGGCGCAGAAGGCGCGCGCTGCCGGTATCCACTTGATCCTGGCCACGCAGCGTCCCAGCGTGGACGTCATCACGGGTCTGATCAAAGCCAACATCCCGACTCGGATCGCGTTTCAGGTGTCGTCCAAGATCGATTCGCGCACCATTCTTGACCAGATGGGCGCCGAAACGCTGCTGGGTCAGGGCGACATGCTTTACATGCCGCCCGGTACCGGCCTGCCGGTGCGCGTGCACGGCGCGTTTTGTAGCGACGATGAAGTGCATCGCGTGGTGGAAAGCCTGAAGGCGCAGGGCGAACCCAACTACATCGAAGGGCTGCTCGAAGGCGGTGTCGAAGGCGATAACGGCGAAGGCGCCAGCAGCGTCACCGGCATCGGTGGCGATGCCGAGTCCGACCCGATGTACGACCAGGCTTGCGAAGTGGTGCTCAAGCATCGCCGCGCGTCGATTTCACTGGTGCAGCGTCATCTGCGCATTGGTTACAACCGTGCGGCCCGGTTACTTGAGCAGATGGAGCAATCCGGTATGGTGTCGGCGATGCAGTCCAATGGCAACCGCGAGATTCTGGTCCCCGCGGCGGCCGCCGCCCGAGAGGAAGCATGATGAAGACGTTTCGCCGCCTGGCTGTCGTGGCCGCATTGAGTCTGGCGCCCGCCCTGACCTTCGCCGCCAGCGCGCAAGAGCAATTGAAGGCGTTTGTGGCCACGGTGTCCGCCGCGACGGGTTCGTTCTCGCAATACACGGTCAACACGCAGGGCCGCACGCAGCCGGCGCAAACCGGCGTGTTCTCGTTCCAGCGTCCGGGCAAGTTCAAGTGGGCCGTGCAAAAGCCGTACGAGCAGCAGGTCATTTCTGACGGCAAGACGGTGTACCAGTTCGATCCCGACCTGGCGCAAGTCACCGAACGCAAGGTAGACGCCGCCATCGGCACGTCGCCCGCCGCGATCCTGTTCGGGTCGGGGTCGCTGGAGCAGTCGTTCGATGTGTCGCCGCTGCCATCCAAAGATGGCGTGGACTGGCTGCGCGCCAAGCCGCGCACGGCCGACGCCGGCTTCTCGCGCGTGGACATCGGCATGAAAGACAACCTGCCGGTGCGCGTGGAGCTGCTGGATTCGTTCGGGCAGACGACGCGCGTGGACCTGTCATCCATTACGCCAAACCCATCGCTTGCTGCGAAGGAATTCCAGTTCACGGCGCCCAAGGGCGTGGATGTAGTGAAGATGTGAAAAAAGCCCGGTTGAAACCGGGCTTTTTTTTGGCGGCGCGGCGTGGGGTTCTTACCCCCGTGGATTCTTATACGCCACGCAGTCGATTTCCACCTTGGCATCCACCATCAAACTCGACTGCACGCAGGCGCGGGCGGGTGGGTTTTCTCCGAAGTATTCCTTGAAGACCTTGTTGAACGACGGGAAGTCGCGCGCGTCGTCCAGCCAGACGCCGCAGCGCACCACGTGTTCCGGGCCGTAGCCCGCTTCCTTCAGGATGGCCAGCAGTTGCTGGATCGCCTTGTGGCTCTGCGCGACGGTGCCGCCTTCGATCACTTCGCCGTTTTCCATCGGCACCTGGCCGGACACGTGCAGCCAGCCGTCCGCCGCGACCGCGCGCG
>CAJYKY010000044.1 GCA_913775005.1 uncultured Achromobacter sp. | reverse complement strand
CGTGCTGCCGGCGCTGCTGCCGCCCGCCACCAGCAACGCATTCGCGCCGCGCATGGGCGCGGTGCCCGCCGTGGGCCAAAACACCGATGCGGTGCTAGCATCGTTGGGATACGCGCCGGATCAAGTGGCGCAGTTCCATGTTTCGGAGGTTGTGTGACGCATCCCGTCGTTCGTAGCGCCCTGTTTGTGCCTGCCTCGCGCGCCGAGCGCATCCCCAAGGCGCTGGCTGCCGGCGCGGACGCCGTCATAGTCGACCTGGAAGACGCGGTCGAACATCTGGCGAAGGCGTCCGCCCGCGAAGCCTTGTGCGACTTCCTGGGGACGCATCGCGAGGCGCGGCTGTGGGTGCGCATCAACGACGCCTCCACCTCCTGGCACGACGACGATCTGAAAGCGTGCCGTGGCCGGCCCGGTGTGGCCGGCCTGTTGTTGCCCAAGGCCGAAAGCCTGGCCGAAGTGCGGCACGTAGCGCAGACCGGCCTGCCGGTCATTCCCATCATTGAAACCGCGCGCGGCCTGCTCAACGCTGCCGAGGTCGCGGCCACGCCCGGCGTGGCGCGGCTGGCCTTCGGCAGCCTGGACTACGGACTGGACATGGGCCTTACGCCCGACACCCCCGGCGCGGAAACGGTGCTGGATCATGCGCGCGTGCAGGTGCTGTTGCACACCCGCTCTGCGGGCCTTGCTCCCGCGCTGGACGGCGTATTCGCCGGCGTGCAGGACGTGGCGGGCTTGGGGCTGGCGGCAAGCCGGGCACAGCAGATGGGGTTTGGCGGCATGCTGTGCATTCATCCCGCGCAGGTGCCGGTGATCCACGCGGCCTTCGTGCCCGCGCGCGCAGAGCTGGATTGGGCGCGCCGCGTCATTGAAGTGCATCGTGACACCGCAGCCGGCACCTTCATGCTGGACGGCAAGATGGTTGACGCGCCCGTCATTGCGCGCGCGCGGCTGGTGCTGGCGCAAGCGGGCGAGCAGGCCGCCGCATGAGCCAAGCGCTGTTTGTCGGGCATACCTATATCGACGTCACCGTGCTGGCGGATTCCTGGCCCACGGGTGACGAGAAAAGCGTGGCGCGCGATTACGCGGTGTCGTTCGGCGGTAACGCCGTCACCGCGGCGTTCGCGTGCGCGCGCCTGGGTTCGCCGCCCGACCTGATCTGTTCCGTGGCGCCTGACTGGCTCGGGCATATGTACACCGACATGGCGGCCGCGCACGGCGTGACGCTGCACGCGCGCCATGTGCGCCGGTCGTCGCTGTCATTCATCATGCCCAACCACGGCAAGCGCGCCATCGTGCGGGCGCGCGATGTGGACTACCTGAACGATTTTCCCCGTCTAGACATCAGCGGCTATCGCGCCCTGCATCTGGACGGGCATCAGCCGGATGCCGCGCTGCATTACGCGCGGGCCTGCCGGCAGGCTGGAGTGCTGACGTCGCTGGATGGCGGCGGCGTGCGCGAGAACACCGACGAACTGCTGCAATACATCGACGTCGCTGTGTGCGCGGAACGCATGTGCGAGCAGCTGAGCCTGTCGCCCGAAGGCTTGCTGGACCTGCTGAAAGCCCGAGGCTGCCGCATCGGTGCCGTCACGATGGGCGAGCGCGGCATGCTCTGGTACGACGAAACGGGCCGCGTGGACACGCTGCCATCGTTGGACGTGCCGGGCAGCCGTATCGTGGACACGTCAGGGGCGGGCGATGTGTTTCATGGCGCGTATGTGTGGTCTTACCTGAACCGGCCCGATCAGCCCTGGGTCGAACACTTCACCTTCGCGCGCGCTGCGTCAGCGCACAAGATCCAGCATCTGGGCAACGAAGCCGGCTTGCCGCAGGTGGAAGATGTTGAGCGGGCGATGATGGCGTTTGCTGCCAAAGAGTGAAACGCGAAGGCGGCGGGGCGGCTGTGGTCCCCGGCTGCGCTCAGTCGATTCGCGAAATCGCTTGATCGCGAATGTCCGCCATCCAATCCGACGCTGCGCGTCCATGGACAACCAGGCCGGGCGCCAGATCCAGCAGCGGCATCAGCACAAACGCGCGTTGATGCAGACGCGGATGCGGCAAGGTCAGGCGGTCATCCTGGAACGTGGTGTCGCCGTAGATCAGCAGATCCAGATCCAGCGTGCGCGGCGCATTCTTGTAAGGCCGTTCACGACCGTGCCGCTGTTCCAGCGCTTGCAGCGCATCCAGCAAGGCCAGCGGCGCCAGCCGGGTGTCCAGCGCCGCGACGGCGTTGACGAAATCCGGGCCGGTGGCGTCCACCGGTGCGCTGCGATAGAACGGCGACGCCTGCACGGCGTCGATGCCGTCGGTGGCGGCCAGCTCGGCCAGCACGCGGCGCAAGGTGGCCGCGCTGTCGCCCAGGTTGGCGCCCAGCCCGATATAGGCGCGGACCGGGGCCGTGTGCTGTGACATGGCTTATTCGGCGCTTGCGGGGCCGCGCGACGGCGAACGGCGCGTGCGGCGGCGCTTGCGCGGCGCTGCTGACGCACCGGGGCCAGCATCACCGCCGTCACGCGGCAGACGCGACACTTCTTCGATCATGTCGGCACGGGTGACGTCGTCGGCGTTGGCCAAGTCCATCCACCATTGCGCCAGCACGCTGTCGAACTCGCCGGCGGCAGCGCGCAGCTGAAGGAAGTCGCACGCCGCGCGAAAACGCGGCTGCTCGATCATGCGGAAAATGGTCTTGCCCATGCGGCGTTCAAAACGCGGCTGCATGAACCAGATCTCGCGCATGTCGGACGAGAAACGGCGCTGGATGGCGAGCTTTTCGGTTTGTTCGTCCAGCACGGAATCGGCCGCTTGCGACAACGCGGGGATGGTGTGCTCGCCCTGTGCGCGCAGCTGCTTCCAGCGCACGTCCACCTGTTGCCACAGCAGCGCGGCGAACAGGAAGCTGGGGCTGATGGTCTTGCCGGCGCGAACGCGCGCGTCGGTGCGTTCGAGCGCCAGCTCGACGA
>CAJYKY010000043.1 GCA_913775005.1 uncultured Achromobacter sp. | reverse complement strand
TGCTTCTGCTTTTCCGCTTGCCCCAGCGAGCTGTCGGCCTGCACCTTGGCCTTTTCGCGCGCCAGCTCAATCTGGCGGATGGGCACCAGTTGCTGGTTGTCCGATGCGCGGAAGCCCTGATATGTCAGCGCCTTCAGGTTGGCCATTTCACGCTCGGCGTCCTTGCCCTTGCCGTAGTTGATGAAGAAGTCGCGGATGCGGCCCTTCAGATCTGCGGGCAGATCGCTGCGCATGACGAGCGGATCGGCCGGAATCAACGGCGACTTCCACAAGACGCGCACGCTGTCATTGGCGTCCTTGCCGGTGTTCAGGCGATAGCGTTCCAGCGCCTCGGTGTTGTTGACGGCGACGTCCACCTGCTTGTTGATGACAGACAGCAGGTTGGCTTCGTGGTTGCTGGCGCGCACCGTCTTGAAGAAGGTCTTGGGTTCGATCTTGTTGGCTGCCCACAAGTAGTAGCCAGGCACCGCCGTGCCGGACGTGGAGTTCGGGTCGCCCGCGCCGTAGCTGAGCTTGCCGCCGTTCTTGAGCACATCGTCCAGCGTCTTCAGGTTGCTGTCCTTGTTGACGATCAACAGCGACCAGTAGCCCGGGTTGCCATCTTTGTCGATCACCGAGGCGAACACTTCGCCCTGGGCGCGGTCCACGGCTTCGATGGCCGACTTGTTGCCGAACCAGCCCAGCTGCACCTTGTTAAAGCGCATGCCTTCGATAATGCCGGCATAGTCCGACGCGAAGAAGGGCTTGACCGGCACGCCGATGCTGCGGCTCAGATCGTCGATGACCGGTTGCCAGACGGACTTCAGGTTCGTGGACGACTCGGTGGAAATGATGCCGAAGTTCAGCGTCTTGGCGTCTTGCGCGTAGGCCTGGGTAGACAACGCGGCGGCCGCGATCAGGGTGACGAAGGTTCTGCGTAGCATGGATGGCTCCGGGGGATGAGGGGCACGGCAAGCGGCGGTCAAACGCCGCAAATCAAGTTCAACGTAGGTATTCAGGCGGGCTGCGCCAGCGCCGACAACGGCGACAGGCCCGGCATGACCGGCGCTGGGGCGGAGTATTCGGGCAACAGTTCGCCCAGATCCGATCCATACAGATCGCGCAGCATCTCGGGCGTCAGGTCAGCGGCGCGGCCGTCGTACACCACCTTGCCGTGGCGCAGCGCCACCACGCGCGGGCAGTAGCGCAGCGCCACATCAACCTGGTGCAGCGACACCACGACGGCCACCTTGCGGCTGCGGTTGATGTGCGCCAGCGTGTCCATCACGCGGCGCGACGACTCCGGGTCCAGCGAGGCGATGGGTTCATCCGCCAGGATCACGCGGGCGTTCTGCACCAGCGTGCGAGCAATGGCGGCGCGTTGCTGCTGTCCGCCAGACAGCGTCGAGGCGCGCTGAAATGCGTAGTCGTCTATACCAACCTGAGCAAGCGCTTCAAGGCCTTGGCGCACTTCATCGCGCAGGAACCAACGCGTGAGGCTGCGCCACAGCGGCACCCGCGGCAACAGGCCGGTCAACACGTTGGTGATGACCGGCAGACGGCCGACCAAATTGAATTGCTGAAACACGAAACCAATGCCGGCGCGCGCGCTGCGCACCTGGCGGCTCAGGCGGCCATTGCGCTGGATGAGCTGGCCGTTGACGACCACGCTGCCCTGCCCCGCATCGCCCGCCACAAATCCCGCCAGATGGCGCAGCAAGGTGGATTTGCCCGAGCCCGAGGCACCCAGCAACGCCACCATCTCGCCGTCGGCCACTTGCAGGCTGACGTTGTCCAGCGCCTTGGCGCCAGCGTGAAACGTCTTGCTCAGACCCTGTACTTCGATGGCGATAGTCATCGCTTGATCCCCTTGAATGTGGTCATTGCCGCATTCTGTTTTTGGCGCATGACAGCGCGATGACCCGGAGATCGAATCATTTGACCGAAAATATGGGGTCAGCAACCGATTGAAAGACCTGCGTCATAAACCGCCAGTCAGCCCCATCGTCGCGCCTGGGCGACGCGGGTATATTCAAACTATTCCCCCACTCGCCCGGCGGTCATCATGATCAAAGGTTCCTGCCTGTGCGGCCGCGTTGCGTACGAAATCGACGGCCCTCTCACCAACGCCCTGAACTGCCATTGCGTGATGTGCCGCAAGTCGCACGGCGCGGCGTTTCGTACCCGCGCCACGGTTCAGGCCACGGATTTCAAATGGACGCAGGGCGAGAACCACGTCACGTGGTATGCCTCATCACCAGGCAACTACCGCGGATTCTGCGAGGCCTGCGGCACGCCGTTACTCAGCCGCTTTGATCAGTTGCCGGACACCTACGGCCTGCCGTTGGGCGCGCTGGATGATGATCCCGGCATCAAGCCCGCAGCCCATTGCCACGTGGCCAACAAGGCGCCGTGGTTCGACATCACGGACGACCTGCCCCAATATCCGGGCGACTTCCAGGACGCGCATAGCCCTGAAACAGCGGTGACGTAGGGTCCGGGCCTCCCCGGGGCCCGCTTGGACGCCTGACGGCCCCGGTGCCCGCCAAGCCGGCCAGAAACAGTCGCCCAGCAACAACTATGACGGCCGCGCCGCACATAAATACTGGCTAAGCGGGGCGCTTTGCTGTAACATAACCCTGTGATTTTTCCGCAAAAACCGGGCTTCGGTCACTCTGCGTACCAACCTGTACTCCTTCGGGTCACCCCCCTAGATACCCAGGCTGCTCCCGGTTTGGGAACGAAACGCCACATTGCCAACCGCGCGCCAACCGCGTTGCACGGCTCCTGCAATAACCCTGCACGGCCCCTGCATTCCCCCCGCGCCGCTTGGCGATGCAGCAAACGCTCCACCCCGCTTTTTCCGGCGCTGTGCGCTCACACTGCGCCGCGACCAAGCCGCGCACCGCGCGCACATTGCCCTCGCTGCGCGAGTATCCGTCATATCAGACATCCCCTTGTGATGCCGTGGCTCATACCCGCGCTTGCCCGAACGTTTTACGTTCAAACCGCTGGACCGGGTTATCTGTGTCCAACGCGCTTGCCGCTACATGCGGCGCGCCAAGCCGCCGGCCTGGCTGCGCGTTTTGATCAAGGAGTAGAGAATGGCTAAAGAAGAACTCATCGAATTGGATGGCATCGTTGACGAAGTGCTGCCCGATAGCCGCTACCGCGTCAAACTGGACAACGGCATTGAAGTGGGCGCCTACGCCTCCGGCCGCATCCGCAAGCACCGCATCCGCATCCTGGCGGGCGATCGCGTCACCCTGGAAATGTCGCCGTATGACCTGACCAAGGGCCGCATCAACTTCCGCCACAAGGACGAGCGCGCACCCGCGCCGCAACGTCCCCAGCAATACCGCCGTTAAGCCGGGGCCTCAGGGCCGGCCCCGGGCCGGCTCCCTGACTTTTCCCTCGCTGCGACAATGCCGTCATGCGTGGAACATTCATTCATGAAAGAATGTCCGCCGGTTCAGGCGCAATGCCTGTCGCGATACGCATGAAGCAAGATGGACCTTAGACAAGAGTTACAAACCGCTGCCGACCAGCTTTCCCTGGCACGACGTAAGTTCGTCAAAGGGGAGGAAGGGTTGCGCCTGCTGCGCCAGTCGCGCGAGGCTTTCATCAACAGCCTGCGCAATACCGGCCTGACCTACGCCGAAGCCAAGATCAAGTACGACAACTGCCTGGATGACCAGGAAGCCGAGCTACACCATGTGCAACAGCAGATGGAATATGCCGAGCGCGTGCACCAGTTCGTACTGAACAAGATCGCGCAACAGACCGCCACGGCCTGAAGCGCGCCTTTGCCTCGAGTGGGCGCATCAGGGCTTGAACGCCCCGATGAAGATCGCGGGATCCACCCGTGCATCGTTCAAACTGACATTCCAGTGCAGATGCGGGCCCGTTGCGCGGCCCGTCGCTCCCACCTTGCCCACCACGCCGCCGCGCGGCACCTCGTCGCCCACCTTCACATCGATGGCCGACATGTGGCAGAACATGCTGACGAAGCCCTGGCCGTGATCCAGGAAGACCGTCTTGCCATTGAAGAAATAATCCCCCACCAACACCACCACGCCCGCTGCGGGTGCCTTGATGGGCGTGCCGGCCGGCACGGCGAAATCCAGGCCGGAATGCGGATTGCGTTCCTGGCCGTTGAAAAAGCGCCGCAGGCCGAAGGGGCTGGACAGACGCCCCCCTGACACCGGGCGGTCCAGCAGCAGGTTGCTGGGCGTGACGCCTGCGCGATAAGCGCGATTGGCCGCGCTTTGTTCGGCCATCTCGCGCTCGATGCGCTTCATGTCGTCAGGGTTGGGATCCACCTGACGCGGATTCTTCAGCGTGATGTGCTGCGCCACGTATTCCTTGGCGCCCACCTTGAACGACAGATTGCGCTGGCCGCGCGCGTCATTGACGACCGCCTGCTGCTCGCCCGGCTTCACGCTCAAGGGAATGCCGACGATGGCAATCCATTGCTTGCCCTCTTCTTTCACGACCAGCACGCGCCGGCCTTGATAGGTGACTTCAGGCGCGCGGTCGGCGTCACCCAGCGCCAGCACGGCCACACCGCCCGGCACGGGCGCGTTGAGCTTGCGCGAGATAAAGCCTTGCTGAGCCGCTGCGCGGGCCGGCAACCCCAGGCTGACGGCGGCCGCAGCCAGTCCCAGCCGCAAGACGTCGCGGCGTTTGAATATGGCGCTTACAGACACAGGTTCGCCGGTTCAATGATGCTTTGGTCGCGGCGCGCGATGCGGGTCGACAGGCGGGTTTCGGTCTTGCCCTTCCACGTGGTGGTGGTCAGCACCGCTTCCACGCCGAGGCTGTCTTCCTGGATCAGTTCAAAGCCGTTACGCACCGCTTTGCGCTGGAAATTGACGCCCTGGCTCTTCCAGGCGGAGGCCACGCAGTTGGTGTAGTCCTCGGCGGTGCGCTGCGTTGAACCGTAGAAAACGGGGTCGCGCTTGCTGACGTCTTTGACGTTGGCGCAGGCCGTCAGGGCGGCCAGGACGGTAAGGGACAAGGCGGTGCGAACCTTCATACGGTCAGACTCTCAATCGG
>CAJYKY010000042.1 GCA_913775005.1 uncultured Achromobacter sp. | reverse complement strand
GGTATCCTGCATGGCGGCCTTCGATCCAGAGAGCTTCAACAAGGGGGCGATCTTCGAACAGGGCGCAAGCCTTGTCAATCGGCCGGGGCGGAGTGCGCGCTGTCTTGCTGGCGCGCCCACATGCTGGCGTAGACGCCGCCTTGGGCCAGCAACTGCGGGTGGCGCCCGCGTTCCAGGATGCGTCCATCCGACAGCACGATGATCTCGTCCGCGTCGGCCACGGTCGACAGGCGATGCGCGATGATCAGCGTGCTGCGGCCTTCGCTGACCTCGCGCAGATTGGCCTGGATCTCGCGTTCGGTATGCGTGTCCAGCGCGCTGGTGGCTTCGTCGAACAGGAAGATGGCGGGGTTCTTGAGTATGGTGCGGGCAATCGCTACACGTTGCTTTTCACCGCCAGACAGTTTCAGGCCGCGCTCGCCCACCATCGTCTGATAGCCGTCGGGCATGGTCATGATCAGGTCGTGGATGTGCGCCAGGCGCGCAGCGGCTTCGATTTCCGCTTCTGAAGCGCCGGGGCGCCCATAGCCGATGTTGTAGTGGATGGTGTCGTTGAATAGCACCGTGTCTTGCGGCACCACGCCAATCGCCGCGCGCAGGCTTGCCTGGGTGACGTCGCGCACGTCCTGGCCGTCGATGCGGATGGCGCCGCTATCGGCGTCATAAAAGCGGAACAGCAAGCGCGCGATGGTGGATTTGCCTGCGCCCGACGTGCCTACCACCGCCACGGTCTTGCCCGCCGGGATGGTGAAGCTGACGCCTTTCAGAATCGGCCGGCGCGCGTCGTAGCCAAAATAGACGTCCTGGAATTCCACTTGTGCGCCGGCCACGCGCAGCGGCTGCGCGTCAGGGCGATCGGCCACTTCGCGGTCTTGTCCCAGCAGCTCGAACATGCGCTCCATGTCGATGATGGCTTGCTTGATTTCGCGGTAGATGAAGCCGAAGAAGCTAAGCGGCTGGTACAGCTGAAGCAGGTAAGTGTTGACTAGCACGAAGTCGCCCAACGTGTAGCGGCCCTCGGCGATGCCGGTGGCCGCCATCCACATCACCAGCGTCAGCCCGACCGAGATGATGGCCGCCTGCCCGATGTTCAGGATGGACAGGCTGACCTGGCTGCGCACGGCGGCGCGCTCGTAGCGCGTGAGCGATGCGTCGTAGCGGCGCGCTTCGTGTTCTTCATTGCCGAAGTATTTGACCGTCTCGTAGTTCAGCAGGCTTTCGATGGCCTTGGTGTTGGCCTCGGAATCCGTTTCGTTCATCTGCCGGCGGAACTTGGCGCGCCATTCCGTGACGATGAGCGTGTACGCCATGTACAGAATCACCGTGGCGCCCGTGGCCAACGCCAGCCACACATCGAACATCTTCCACAGCACGATGCAGACCAGGCCGATTTCAAAGAAGGTCGGCAGGATGTTGAACAGCAGGAACGACAGCAGCGTCTGGATGCCCTTGGTGCCGCGTTCGATAGCGCGCGTGAGGCCGCCTGTCTGGCGCGACAGGTGGAACCGCAGCGCCAGCCCGTGCAGATGCCGGAAGATGCGCAGCCCCACCGCGCGGATTGCGTGTTGGCCCACGCGGGCGAAGATGGCATCGCGCAGTTCCGAAAACAGCAGCGACAGCACGCGCGCTGTGCCGTAGGCCAGGATCAGGCCCAGCGGCACCGTCACGGCGCCCGGCGCACCCTTGCCCAGCTCGTCAATGGCGTGCTTGTAAATGATCGGAACGTAAACAGTTGCGACTTTGGCGGCAAACAGGCACAGCAGCGCCGCCAAGACACGCACCTTCAGGCTCGTCATGCCGGGCGGCCACAGGTACGGAAACAGCGTGCGCAAGGTGGAGAAACCGCCGCGGGGCGGGGGCGGCGCGTCAGGGGGAGTCATGATGGTTCAGCGAAGGCGGGGGTAGAAGGCGTGAAAAAACCCGGCACAATCCGGCAAAAAATTAGCAAAAAACGAATGGGAAACGGGCACAAAACCGGTCCTGATGACGGGTGCATACGGGCTTCGGCAACGTCCTGTGACGGGCATTATCGGACACGGGCGCTATTATTTGGCAGATAACCCCTGGTATTTGTATACCCTGGCCGGGGGATGACGTCTCGATATCTTGATGCGGGCGCAGCTCGGCAAGCCCGCTCTTTTTCTTTCCCATCCTGGGCTGAGCCGGGCTGCGCTCAGGATGACGCGACCTGGCGCGTATTCGCCGCGCCAGCGTGGCGGCGCTAGTTTTGGAGGGTCTTATGGCGAAGGTTCCCGCAGTGAAATTGAACGACGGCAACAAGATTCCCCAATTGGGATTGGGCGTTTGGCAAGTGCCGGACGACCAGGCATCGGCCAGCGTGAAAGAGGCGCTGGCGGCCGGTTACCGCTCGGTGGACACCGCGGCCATCTATGGCAACGAGGCTGGCGTGGGCGCGGGCCTGCGTGCGGCGGGTGTGGCGCGCAAGGATCTGTTCATCACGACCAAGCTCTGGAATGACCGGCACGGCTATGACGATGCCCACAAGGCCATGGACGAGAGCCTGGAAAAGCTGGGCCTGGCCTACGTGGATCTGTATCTGATCCACTGGCCGGTGGCGGGCAGCACGCAGTTTCTGGACGCCTGGCGCGCCATGGAAGAAATGAAGGAAGACGGGCGCGCACGGTCCATCGGCGTGTCCAATTTCACGCGCGCCAATCTGGAACAGTTGATGGAGGCGTCCAAGGTGGTGCCGGCCGTGAACCAGATCGAGCTGCATCCCGGCTTTGCGCAGACCGAGCTGCGCGCGTTCCACGCCAAGCACGGCATTGCCACGGAATCGTGGAGCCCGCTGGCGCAAGGCGGCATCGCCAAGGAAAAGGTCATTCTGGATCTGGCGCAAAAGCACGGCAAATCGCCGGCGCAGATCACGTTGCGCTGGCATTTGCAGAATGACTTGATCGTGATTCCGAAGTCGGTCACGCCGGCCCGCATTCGCGAGAACATCGACGTGTTTGACTTTGAGTTGTCGGCGGGCGATATGGCCGCCATCGACGGCATTCAGGAAGGCGCGCGCCTGGGTCCGGATCCCGAGAAGTTCGGCAAATAAGACGTTCGGCAAGTGAGAGGTTCAGCAAACAAGTGCCGAACCTCACCGCGGCGGGGGCGCAAGCGCGCAAGAGGGGGCCTTGCGGCCCCATCCCCCCGCCTTC
>CAJYKY010000041.1 GCA_913775005.1 uncultured Achromobacter sp. | reverse complement strand
CCATCTGCCTGTTCGAGCAGCGCCGCCAGGCGTTGACCCGGCCGGCCCGCTGACGCGTTCTGCGCAGCGTTTTCCCTAGCGTTGCCTTTGTTGTATTTGACCCGCTAAGACCGGCCCCATTTATACTCCCGCCACGTGCCGGGGCAAACCTGGCGCGCCACGATCAAAAGGGGGGCAAGATGAAAGCAACATTCAAGTTGGCGCTGGCCGTTGCGGGAGCGGCATTGCTGTTGACGGGCTGCGCGGGGCCGCGATATGCCGACGTGTCATCGCGCATTCCGGAACTGGAGTCCGGGCAGGGCCGTATCTATTTCTACCAGCTGGCGTCCGCCAATGCCGATGCCGCCCAGCCCGCGATCCTGGTTGACGGCCGCAAGGTGGGCCGCTCGCGTCCGGGCCGATTCTTCTTTGTGGACCGTCCCGCCGGATCGCAAGTGCTGACCATCGCCCCGGATCGCAAAGACCCGGGCGCCGCCATCAAGCCGGACCTGGCTTCGGGGCAAACCGTTTACGTCCGTGTGTAAGTCGATGGTGGCAAACAGGTGCTGCGCGAGGAAGCGTCCGCCGACACCGCCACGCAGTCCATGTCGAACCTGAAGTACTGGGGCGCCGGCTGGCGCGACCGGGAAAAGCTGCGGTACTGATTGCTGCTGTACTGAGGGGTGCTGTACTGATGCCTCGCGGCTGCGGGGCGATTATCAGCAGCACGTTTTGTAAAATTCAGTTGCACTCATATACTTCAGCGTTTTGAATTCACTGAGGATGGCTATGGATTCATCGCCGTTTCACAAATTGCAGGGGCGAATCGCGCGCGCCGCCAAGGCGGGTCTGCTTGCGTCGGTGTGCGCGGTGGCCCTTGCTGGTTGCATGTCGGTCAGCACGCAGAGGGTCTCCATGGTGCCGGTGGCCGCTGCCGACCCGGTTTATTCGATCACGCTGTCGCGCGTGGTGATTGCCGCCTTGCCCAATGAAAGCAGCGTGACTTTGGCCGCAGGCTCGCAATGGCGCCGAGTCGGCGCCTTGCCGCAGGGCGATGTCTACCGCTCGCTGAACGGCCTGTTCACCATTCAAACCCGCCGTCAGGGCGAAGCCTATCTGGTGGCGTCCTCTGGCAAATTGCTGGGCTTTTATCTGCCCGGAGAAAGCGCTTTCATGGCGCTGTCCCGCCCTGTAACGCTGCCCGTGGAGATGCGTCAATGATGTCGTGGTTCAAACGCCTGGCGGCCGTCGCCGTGGCTCTGGTGCTGGCCGGTTGCGCCGGCGCCAAGTACGAAACCCTGCACGAGCGGATGCCGCCTCTTGCCGACGGCTACGGCCGGATCTTCTTTTATCAGCCTCAGCCTTCGAATCTGGCGGCCGCGCAGCAGAAGCTGCGTGTCAACAATGAAGTGGTCGGCCGCAACAAGCCGGGCAGCTTCTTCTTTGTTGATCGGCCTGCGGGTAGCATTCTCATCACCAACCTGTACTGGACAGGCGATGGCGTGAGCTTCATGTTGGACGCAGGCCAGACGCGCTATGTGCGCGTGATGGCGGAAGTGTATGGGGCCACGGGCGCCGTCGGAAAGCTGTCCATGCAGCTGGTGGACCCGCCCGAACTGGCTGAAAACGAAATGCGCGGCCTGCGCTATTGGGGCGCCGCCACGCCCGAACGGGCGCCTGGGCTGTAAGCGCACGAAAAGGCGCACCCGTGCAGGGTGCGCCTTTTTCTTTTTAACCGCGATCCAGCCCCACTTCTTGCAGCACGGTGGTGGCGATTTCTTCGATCGACTTCGTTGTGCTGGACAGCCACGAAATGCCTTCGCGGCGCATCATGCGCTCGGCCTCGGCCACTTCGTAGCGGCATTGTTCCAGTTGCGAATAGCGGCTGTTGGGACGGCGTTCGTTGCGCACTTCGGCCAGCCGTTCGGGCTGGATGGACAGGCCGAACAGCTTGCCCCGGTGGGGCGCAATGGTCGAGGGCAGGGTGCCGCGTTCGAAATCATCGGGGGTCAGCGGGAAATTCGCTGCCTTGATGGCGTACTGCATGGCCAGGTACAGGCTGGTCGGCGTCTTGCCGCAGCGGGAAACGCCCACCAGGATGACGTCGGCCTGATCCAGCTGGTTCACGAACTGCCCGTCATCGTGGGCCAGGCTGAAGTTGATGGCATCGATACGATTGCGGTACTTTTCCGAATTGGCTTGCATGTGCGAACGGCCAATGGAGTGGCTGGACTTCAAGCCCAGCGCTTGTTCGATATGGCTGACGAAGGTGCCGAACAAATCCAGGAAAACGCCGTTCGCCTGGCGAACGCGGGCCAGGATTTCGGGGTTGACGAGGGTGCTGAACACAATAGGCGGCACGCCGGCGTCTTGCGCGCTTCGGTCGATACGCATGGCCACTTCGGCGGCCTTTTCCAGCGTGTCGACAAACGGCAGGCGGATGGGCTTGAAATTGACCTCTTCGAACTGGGATAGCACCGACTGGCTAAACGTCTCGGCGGTGATGCCGGTACTGTCGGAAACGATGTATACCGTGCGTACGATCGGGGTAGATGTCATGTGTAAAAAATTCCAACCAGTCAGATAGCCGAGGGTACTCCACCGAGTACAATCAGGCCCCTATAAGTCACCCCAAGGGCGGTCCAAGGCCAGTTTGGTCAGCGTCTGAAAAGCAGCGATTTGCGCTCGATTCATGCATTGACCTAACTCGCTTTCATTCCATTGTAAAAGGTGACTTCAATGTCGTATGTTGTTTTGTTCGAGCAGCTCCGCATGACGGACGTGGACTCGGTAGGAGGCAAGAACGCATCACTAGGCGAAATGATCAGCCAGCTGTCTGGCGCGGGTGTCCGCGTGCCGGGCGGCTTTGCCACGACCGCCGACGCCTTCCGTGACTTCCTGAAGGCATCGGGCCTGGATCAGCGCATTGCTGAACGCCTGACCACGTTGAACCCCGAAGACGTCCGCGAGCTGGCCAACGCCGGCGCGCAGATCCGTCAATGGA
>CAJYKY010000040.1 GCA_913775005.1 uncultured Achromobacter sp. | reverse complement strand
CATCCGTTCCCTCATGCCCTACGCGTTGCGGCCGGGTACGATTTCGCTGGCGGGCGGCTATCCCGCGCAGGCGCTGTTCGATGTGGAAGGCCTGTCGATCGCGTCCACGCAAGTCATGGCCCGGTTGGGTGCCTGCCTGCAATATTCGAATATCGACGGCCAGGCCAGCCTGCGTCATGAGCTGGCGCGCTTGTCGGCCGCGCGGGGCCTGCATTGCAATGCGGATACCGAACTCGTCGTGACGGGCGGCTCGCAACAGGCGTTGGCGCTGTTGACGCGCGTGATGCTCCAGCCTGGCGATCACGCCATTATCGAATCGCCCGCCTTCCCCAATTCCGTGCAAGCGCTGCGTTACACCGGCGCCACCGTGCACACCGTGCCGTCTGGCCCGGACGGCATCGACGTGGACGCGCTGGACGAACTGGCTGCCCGCATCAAGCCCAAGATGGTTTGCGTGGTGGCCTCGTTTTCGAACCCTTGCGGCGCCACGATCTCGCGCCAGCGCCGCCTGCGCTTGCTGGAGCTGGCGGTCAAGCATCGCTTCCTGATCGTCGAAGACGACCCTTACAGCGAATTGCGTTTTGCCGGCGAAGCCGTGCCGCCCATTGCGGCGCTGGCCGAAGGCGAAGCGCGCCACTGGGCCGTGTATCTGGCCAGCATGTCCAAGACCATGGCGCCCGCGCTGCGTATCGGCTGGCTGGTGGCGCCGCCCGAAATCCGCCGCCGCTGCGTCAGCGCCAAGGCGGCGGATGACATGGCGTCATCGGCATGGATCCAGGAAGTCGTGGCGCAGTATCTGGCCAACGGACGTTATGAAGAGCACGTGCCGCGTATCCGCGCCGCCTACGGGTTGCGCTGCGACGCCATGGCCAGCGCGCTTGCCCGCGAACTGGACGGCCGCGTCACGTTCCGCAAGCCCGAAGGCGGGATGTTCTTCTGGGCGCGCCTGACGGGCGACATCGACGCCACGCGCCTGTTGCCCTACGCCATCGAACACGAAGTGGTCTACGTGCCGGGCAAGGCGTTCTACGCCAACCTTGAAGAAGCCGACCTGTTCGCCATGCGCATGTCGTTCGCCACCATGAACGAAACCGAAATCGCGCAAGGCATGGTGCGGCTGGGCCGCGCGCTGGATGCCTGCCAGGCCAACGAGCCGGTGTCGATCTCGCTGGCGGCCTGACGCCGGACAAGACCCGGCCTTCCGAGGCTGGGTATGCTGGGCCTGTTTGCCGGACGGCCGGCGCGCGTCTGAACCCGCGCGCGGCCGGGCATACCTAAATAAGCGCTTGTTATTTGGCGCGGGCGCTTCATGTCTATAAGCTTCTTGCCTCGGCGCGTCCTGCGCGCCCCGGCTTATACAGGAATCCAGGTCATGAACATTGCAAAAGGGTTGGTGGGTGCGGCGCTGTTGATCGCAGCGGCGCAGGTCGCGCAAGCGGCAACGGTGGACGTCGTGCGTCAGCGCGGCGCCGTGGCTTGCGGCACGACCACGGGCTTTGCGGGCTTTTCGGCGCCCGACGCGCAAGGCAAGTGGCAAGGTCTGGACGTGGATCTGTGCCGCGCCATCGCGGCGGCCGTGTTTGGCGACGCCAACAAGATCAAGGTGGTGCCGCTGAATTCGCAGCAACGCTTCACCGCCCTGCAATCGGGCGAAGTGGACGTGCTGACGCGCAACACCACCGTGACGCAGCAGCGCGACACCGCGTTGGGCATCATCCACGCCGGCATCAACTTCTATGACGGCCAGGGCTTTCTGGTGCCCAAGTCGCTGGGCGTGAAAAGCGCCAAGGACATCAACGGCGCCACGATCTGCCTGCAAACCGGCACGTCCAACGAAAACACGCTGGCCGACTGGGCGCGCGCGAACAACGTGACGTACAAGCCGGTGGTGATCGAGACTTTCAACGAAGTGGTCAACGCGTTTGCCGCGGGCCGCTGCGATGTGTTTTCGACCGATGCGTCGGGCCTGGCGTCGATCCGCATTTCCAAGCTGCAAAACCCGGACGACTACGTCGTACTGCCGGAAATCATCTCCAAGGAACCCTTGGGCCCCTTCGTGCGCCAGGGCGATGACACCTGGTTGAACATCGTGCGCTGGTCGCTGTCGGCAATGATTGAAGCGGAAGAATACGGCGTCACGTCCAAGAACGTGGACGAGCAACTCAAAAGCGCCAATCCGAATATCAAGCGCATCCTGGGCGTCACGCCGGGCAGCGGTGCGAACCTGGGCCTGGACGAAAAGTGGGCCTACAACATCGTCAAGCAGGTGGGCAATTACGGTGAAAGCTTCGAGCGCAATGTGGGCGAAGGCAGCCCGCTGAAGATCAAGCGCGGCTTGAATGCGCAATGGACGCAGGGCGGTCTGATGTACGCGCTGCCGATCCGCTGATCCGCACGCCACGCTTCACGATAAACGCCTCGCGCTGATGCCGAGGCGTTTTTTTATCCGCGCCGGTAGAGCTGCGCGATCTTCACGAAGGCGGCGCGGAGTTCGCGCGTGCCGCCCTGGATGATTACGGGGCGGCCCCGGTGCGTGAAGATCACGAGCCGCTTGGAGAACAGCATCGGCACGAAGCGCGCGTAACGCACGTCTTCCCATGCCACTTCGCGGCGTGTGAACCAGGTTTGCGACAGCCCGTCTTCGTCGATGGTGGTGATCGACGTCTGCATGTGCCAGGACACGAACAACAGCCCGACAAAGCACAGCACGACCACCACCGCCAGCAGCGTGTCGAACGGTTGCGCGGGCGCGCGGATCGCCGTGGTGACGACCTGCACGCCCAGCACGGCCAGGATGACCCAGGCCAGGATGCGGACCCAATCGGGCCAGGCCTGGCCCGACAGCGGCAGCGGGCCGATCTCGCGCAGCAGCGCCGCGCGGTCTTCGGTAGAGGGGGCAGGGCCAGGCGTGGTCATGCGGCCCGTTTGGCGGCAATGGCGTTGCCGGCGCGGCTGGAACCCTTGCGGTTCAGATGCGCGGACATCCATTGGCCGATATCCACCACGGCATCGAAGTCGACACCGGTGTCGATGTCGAGCCCGCGCAGCATGTACAGCACGTCTTCGGTGGCGACGTTGCCGGTTGCGCCCTTGGCGTACGGGCAGCCGCCCAGGCCGGCCACCGACGTATGGAAGATCGAAATCCCCGTCTCCAGCGCGGCCAGGATGTTGGCCAGCGCCTGGCCGTAGGTGTCGTGGAAGTGGCCGGACACGCGTGCCGGGTCGACCACGCGCGTCACCGCCGACATGACGTCGCGCACTCGTTGCGGCGTGCCGACGCCGATGGTGTCAGCGACGTCGATTTCGTCGACCTGCATCGCCAGGTAGCGCTGCGCCACGTCCACCACGGACTCGATGGGCACGTCGCCTTGGTAGGGACAGCCCAGCGCGCAGCTGATGCTGCCACGCACGCGGATGCCGGCTTCGCGCGCGGCTTGCACCACGGGTTCGAAGCGGGCGATGGATTCCGCGATGGAGCAGTTGATGTTTTTTTGCGAGAACGCTTCGCTGGCGGCGCCGAAGATCACGATCTCGTCTGCGCCAGCGGCCAGCGCGCCTTCAAAGCCCTTCATGTTGGGCGTCAATACCGAATAGATCGTGCCGGGGCGGCGGTCGATGCGCGCCATCACGTCGGCGCCGTCAGCCATTTGCGGCACCCATTTGGGCGACACGAACGACGCGGCTTCCACGTTGGGAAAGCCGGCCGCGGCCAGGCGGTTGACCAGTTCCACCTTGATGTCGGTGGGCACGAATTCCTTTTCATTCTGTAGACCGTCGCGAGGCGACACCTCGACGATCTTCACGCGGGAGGGCAAAGCCATGTCTCTTCCTGGTTCGGTATTGGATGGCGCGGGCCGCGCGACGCGGCGGCGCTATCGGCAATAGTAGCGCCATCGTGCGCCGCCTACTTCAACCGCTGGTATCGGCCGTCGTCCAGGCGAGCGATGCGGCCCTGCAATTCCAGTTCGACCAGCTGCGCCTGTAACTCGGCAACGTCCATGCCGCAGCGCGACTGGATCGCGTCGGGATGCAGCGGGTCGTAACCCAGCGCGTCCAGCAGGGGATGCGAAGGCAAAGTGTCGTCGGGCAAAGGGTGATCGGGTGACGCGTAATCGGGCAGGGAGTCATCCGCCAACGCCTGGTCCGGCAAACGGCGTTCCGCCATAGACCGCGCCGACGCGGCAGTCATGCGCGGGTTCCGCGCACCCGCAGCGGGCACGGGGCCGCCGCCCAGTTCGTCGGTGATATCGGCCGCCGTCTCCACCAGCTTGGCGCCTTGCCGGATCAGCGCATGGCAGCCGCGCGACAGCGGGGAATGGATGGAGCCAGGAATGGCGAACACCTCGCGCCCGCTTTCGCCTGCCAGCCGCGCCGTGATCAGCGACCCGCTCTGCTTGGCCGCTTCCACCACCAGCACGCCACGCGCCAGGCCGGCCACGATGCGGTTGCGTTTGGGAAAGTGCTGCGGCAGCGCACCCATGCCCAGCGGAAACTCAGACACCAACGCGCCCTGCGCGGCGATGCGATGGGCAAGATCACGGTTGCGGGCGGGGTAGATGCGGTCGATGCCAGTCCCCATGACAGCCACAGTACCCGCGCCATGGGGGCCCGCGTCCAGCGCCCCTTCGTGCGCGGCGGCATCGATGCCCAGCGCCAGCCCGCTCACGACCCGCCAGCCATGACCAGCCAGATGGCGGGCGAACGCGCGGGCGTTCTCCTGCCCGCCCGGCGTGGCGTTGCGCGCGCCCACCACGGCCAGCGCCTGGCCTTGCAGATACGCCGGGTCACCAGCGACATAAAGCAGGATGGGCGGGTCGGCAATGGTGAGCAGGCTTTGCGGGTAGGTCGGGTCCGCCAGCGTCAGGATGTGGCGGCCGGGGGCGTCCACCCACTTCAACGAGGCCTCCACCAGCGCCGCCATGTCGGCCGGCATGGGCGCGGCCAACTGGCGCGCCAGCGTGTCGGGCAGGTGCCGGGCCAGCGCGGTGGCGCGCTGCGCATAGATTTGTTCGGGCAGGCCCAGCGCCGCCAGCAGCATACAGGCGGTGGCGGAACCAACATTTGGCTCCAAAGACAGCCGCAACCAGGCGGACAGTTCGTCGGAAGAATGCGTAAGCGGCATGGGCAGGCGAGTGAAAGCAGGGCGGACGGGGACGGCGGCTGCCAGGACGCGCCGCTTGCGCGATCAGCGCATCCCTTGGGCTCGGCAGTGTCGCATGCAAGGCGCCATCGCGCCGTGCCAAGCCTGACGGGGCGTGCTGCAAACGTCATCAAAAACAACCGGGGACGCAACAATGCCGCAATCCTGGACTTAGCCGAAAACTATTAGAAATCAAGACTCTAATGAATTAAACTCTTGGATAATCATCACTTGTCGATTCCCCCGCAATGGCTTTACTTCCCATCCTTCGCTACCCGGACCCGCGCTTGCACAAAAAGGCCAAGCCGGTAGCCGAAGTCGACGACCGCATCCGCCAGCTGGTGCGCGACATGGCCGAAACCATGTACGACGCGCCCGGCGTGGGCCTGGCCGCAACGCAGGTCGACGTGCACGAGCGCGTCGTCGTGATCGACGTGTCTGAAGACAGCAATGACCTTCTGACGCTGATCAACCCCGAGATCACTTGGCGCAGCGACGACTACAAAATCTACGAAGAAGGCTGTTTGTCGGTGCCTGGCGTCTACGACGAGGTCGAACGCGCCTCGCGCATCCGCTGCAAGGCGCTGGACATCAACGGCAAGCCGTTCGAGTTCGAAGCCGACGGTCTGTTGGCCGTTTGCGTACAGCACGAGCTTGACCATCTGGAAGGCAAGGTCTTCGTTGAATACCTGTCCAACCTGAAGCAGAACCGCATCAAGACCAAGCTGAAAAAGGCCGAGCGCGAAGCGCTGCGCGCCTGATTCCCGTTTCCTCTTTTTGGTCTCAGATCCCATGCGCCTTGTTTTTGCCGGCACGCCGGAATTCGCCCGTATCGCGTTCGACGCCCTGCGGGCCGCCGGTCACGACATTGCCCTTGTCATGACCCAACCCGACCGGCCCGCCGGGCGCGGCTTGAAGCTGACGCCCAGCCCCGTCAAGCAGGCCGCGCTGGACGCGGGCATTCCCGTCGCCCAGCCGCGCAGCCTGCGCCTGGACGGCCGCTATCCCGAGGAAGCAGCCGACGCGCGTGCGCTGTTGGAATCCATCGCGCCCGATGTGATGGTGGTGGCGGCCTATGGCCTGATCCTGCCGCAGTGGGTGCTGGACCTGCCGCGCTTGGGCTGCCTGAACATCCACGCGAGCCTGTTGCCGCGCTGGCGTGGTGCGGCGCCCATCCAGCGCGCCATTGAAGCGGGCGATGCGCAGACGGGCGTGACCATCATGCAGATGGATATCGGCCTGGACACGGGCGACATGCTGCTGGAACGCGTGGTGCCCATCACCGCCGAAACCAACGCTGCGCAATTGCACGACGCGCTGGCGCTGGCGGGCGGCGAGGCCATCGTGGAAGCCTTGAGCGCGTTGGAGGCGGGCGGCCTGACCCCGGTCAAGCAACCCGAGGCCGGCGTGACCTACGCGGCCAAGCTGGACAAGGCCGAAGCCGCGCTGGATTGCGCGCAGCCCGCGTCATTGCTGGAACGCCGCGTGCGGGCATTCAACCCCGTGCCTGGCGCCAGCATCCGGCTGCCGGGCCTGCCTGACGCGGTCAAGGTCTGGCGCGCCGAAGCTATCGCCACTGCCACCACGGCCGAGCCGGGCAGTGTCTTGCGCGCGGACGCGTCGGGCATTGATATCGCGACGGGCGACGGCGTGCTGCGCTTGTTGGAATTGCAAAAGGCGGGTGGCAAGCGGCAGCCGGTGGACGTATTCGTGCGCGGCTGGCAGCCGGCCTAACGGCTGGCCAGCAGATCCAGATAAGCGCCCGGCACCAGTTGCGACGGTGCGACGCCCAGCCCGGCCATCAGCGTGCGGGCTTCTTCCATGCCGGCGGCGGCGCTTTCGCCGTCGCGCAGCACCACTTCCAGTTCCAGAAAATCCCCCAGGCCTTCCACCCGATCCAGATGGATACGGGTGCGGCCGGCCATGAACACGCGGCGCTGCTTCTTCACGCGCCCGATGGCGCCATATGCGCGCGTCAGCGCCTCGCGTAGCGTGTCGGGCGTTGCGGTCGGCGAGATGACGTAGAAGCTTTCCTTAGGCCCGGTGTCGTCGGCGCGTTGGTAGAAGATCAGTTCGCCCGTGCCATCGCCAAACTCGCGCAGCTTGAGCCGTCCATGCGTGCAGGTGAAGAACGTGTCGTCCTGCGTGAGGGCAGCGGGTTCCTGGCCGGAAAGCGCGGCGGCCAGGGGTTCGATGGCGTCCAGGCTGTCGACCTGCGCCTTGATTTCCACATTGCGAGCCATGGTTGACCGTCCGTAAGCGCAATCAAAAATGCGCAATCAAAAATTCGCAATCAATACAGCGTGCTGGCCACGCGCGCCGGCAGGTCGCGGTCGTACGTCACGCCGTCGAAGGTGCCGGCCGTCAGGTCCGATAGCACGCGGCCGATGCTCGGCAGCGCGTCGCGCGGCACTTGCGTTGACGGGTCCCACAGGCGCGAACGCAGCAGCGCGCGCGAGCACTGGAAGTACACGGTCTGCACGTCGACGATCAGCACCGAGCGCGGCAGCTTCCCATCCATTTCAAAACGCGCCAGCAGCGCCGGCTCGACGCTGATGCGCGCCGTGCCATTCACGCGCAGCGTTTCGCCCACGCCGGGCACCAGGAACAGCAAGGCCACGCGCGGATCGGCCAGCACGTTTTGCAGGCTGTCGATGCGGTTGTTGCCCCGGCGGTCGGGCATCAACAAGGTCTTTTCGTCTTCGACCACGACAAAACCTGCCGGGTCGCCGCGAGGCGAGGCGTCCAGCCCGCCGGGGCCGGACGTGGCCAGCACCGCGAACGGCGCCGCCTCGATAAACGCGCGGTAGTGCGGATGCACGTGATCCACTTCCTTCTTCAGCGACGCTTCGCCGGGCGAGCCGTAAAGCGCCTGCAAGGCGGTGGCGTCGGTGATGAGGTGCGCGGGATCAGTGTGCATGGCAGGTTCCGGTTCAGGCCAGGAGGGCGGGAAGATCAGCGACAGTCAGGAATTGTTCGTCCGGGCCGCGATCACGCAGCGCGTCCATGTGGTTGTAGCCCCAAGCGACGGAGCCGACCCGCACGCCGGCCTTGCGCGCGGCGTCGATATCGCGCATTTCGTCGCCGACCAGCAGGAAGCGCTCGGGCGCGACGTCATGGCGGCGCAGCAGGCGGTCGATCTTGGCGGCCTTGCCGAACAGGTCGGTGCCGCATTCATAGTCGTCAAACAGCGCGGCGGTGTCGGCGCCCAGCACGCGGCGTACGTTCTCGATGGAATTGGAACTGACCACCGCCAGCCGCAAGCCGCTGGCTTTAAGCTGCGCCAGCGCGGCGGGAATGCCATCGAACAGATGCACGCTGGGGTCGATGTCCTGCATCAGTGTACGCACGTGCGTCATGATCGACGGCAGCTTCCATAACGGGATGCCCAGGTATTTCAGGATCTCCGAGGCTTCGCGATGGCGCAGCTGATCGCGCTCGGCCAGGTCGATCTTGCGAAAACCGTACTTGTCGGCCACCGTATTCAGGATGGAATTGAACCAGGGCATCGTGTCCGCCAGGGTTCCGTCGAAGTCAAAAGCAGCAAGGTCGTATTTCAAAACATCAATCCGATAAGCGGCGAGGCACAGCGCCTACTAGCCGTTGGGGTGAAGCAGATAGTGGACCACCGGCGCCAGGGCTTCCAGCGGCGGCGCGCTGGCCACCACGCGGGCGGCGTTCGTCCACGGGTAATCCAGCGCCAGCAACCAGCCAAACACGGCGGGCGCGTCGACGGACGGCAGCGTCACCATGGTTTCGATGGTGATGGTCAGGTCAGTTGCGCGATAGGGGTCGGGCTGGAACGTCCAGTCATAACGGCCACAGCCCACGCGCACGGCGCCGGTGGCCTTTTCCGTCATGCCGACGATCCAGTCGCAGTGGTAGTCCGGCAGGCGCGCGCCGGCGGCGGGGCGAGACAGATAGAACGTGTACACGTTTTCGTAGGTCTGTCCGAACTTGCGCACCAGCGTGTCGGTGATGGCGGCCAGGCCGTGCGATTCGGGCGGAAAAGCGATGGCCTGCGTGCGCAGCGCCATTTTCAGCACGGCATGGTTAGCGAAGGCGCGCGCCATGAAGTGCGGGCGGTTTTCGTCCTTCGCGTGAAAGTAGTCGCGCAACACGGACTCGGTGCTGGAAGGGGACAGCGAATCTGAGGTCATTGCGTGGGCTTCCGTCATGATCTTGAAGAGGCTTGAAAGCGGGGCTTGAAAGTTCAAGCCGCCTTGATGGGGTCAAACCATTTCGAGACATTCGGCGGCTCGTAAATGGCGTAGCGGTCAAGCAGCACAGCAGGGTCTTCTTCCACCACCAGCATGTCGCGGTGCTGCGGGCGGATGAAGGCTTCGTCGACGGCATGGTCCACAAACTTGACCAGCGCATCGTAATAGCCCGCCACGTTCAGCAGGCCGCAGGGCTTTTGGTGCATGTTCAATTGCGCCCAGGTCCAGACTTCAAAGAACTCTTCCAGCGTGCCGGCGCCGCCGGGCAGGGCGATGAAGCCGTCGGCGTTGTCGATCATCATGGCTTTGCGTTCGTGCATGTTCTGCACCAGATGCAATTCCGTCAGCCCGCGATGCGCCTGTTCCTTCTTTTGCAGCAGCTCCGGAATCACGCCGATCACGCGGCCGCCGCCCGCCAGCACTTCGTTCGCAATCACGCCCATGATGCCGACGACCGACCCGCCGTACACCAGGCCGAGGTCGCGCTTGACGAGTTCTCGGGCCAGCACGCGGGCTTGCTCGATGTAGTCCGGACGGCTGCCGGGGTTGGAACCGCAATACACGCAGATGTTCTTCAGGGTCATAAAAGAAAAGAAGATGGCCGGCGCAGTTACAGATTGCGTCACCGGCTTTTCGGGAAGCCGATAGTTTACGCAAGGTTTGCCCGAGGAGTTTTGGCCCTGGCAGGGGCCGCAAAACGGGGGCGGGCGCAATGTTTGGACACAGCATGATTTGCCATCATCGGTAGACTGAATCGTTCGGAACGACTGGATATCCAGCGTCGTAGTGCTTTCACTAACCAGAGGAGCTAACGATATGGAAAACGCAACCCGAAATAACCGCCCCTTCGACATGGACGTGAAGGCGATCCGCGCCAAGGCGCGCCAGGACATCGAGTCCGGCGCCATCACCGATACCTACCGTGCCGATCGCGAGACGGTGCTGAAGCTGTTGAATGAAGCGCTGGCCACCGAAATCGTCTGTGTGCTGCGCTATAAGCGCCACTACTTCATGGCACGCGGTTTGAACGCCGAACCGGTGGCTGCGGAATTCGCCGAACATGCCACGCAGGAACAGGAGCACGCCGACCGTCTGGCCGAGCGCATCGTGCAACTGGGCGGCGAGCCGAACCTGTCTCCGAAGGGCTTGCTGGATCGCAGCCATTCGGAATACATCGAGGGTTCGTCGCTGGAAGAGATGATCAAGGAAAACTTGATCGCCGAGCGCATCGCCATCGATAGCTATCGGCAGATGATCGAATACATCGGCGAACAAGACACCACTACCCGGCGCATGCTGGAAGAGATCCTGGCGGTGGAAGAGGAACATGCCGACGATATGTCGGATTTCCTGGCGAAGACGTAAATCATTCCGCGATCGTCGTCGATGACGTAAAAAAACCCGGCCGTTGATGTTCATGGCCGGGTTTTTTACGTGGCTGCCGAGCTGGGGGCGGTGTTAAACCGCGTCACCCCAAAGGTCGTATTCGTCTGATTCGGTAATCAGCACGCGCACCATGTCGCCCGCCTTCAAGGGCTTTTCCGAACTGACGTAGACACAGCCGTCGATCTCGGGGGCGTCAGCGCTGCTGCGGCCCACGGCGCCGTCTTCGTCCACTTCATCGATCAGCACGTCGATTTCGCGGCCCACTTTGCGTGCGAGACGCGCGGCGGAAATGCCCTGCTGCAATTCCATGAAGCGTTCCCAGCGGTCTTGCTTGACGTCGTCCGGCACGGGGTCGGCCAACAGATTCGCGGGCGCGCCTTCCACCGGCGAATACTGGAAACAGCCCACGCGGTCCAGCTGCGCTTCCTGCATCCAGTCCAGCAGGTACTGGAAGTCTTCTTCGGTTTCGCCGGGAAAGCCCACGATGAAGGTCGAACGGATGGTCAGGTCGGGGCAGATCTCGCGCCAGCGCTTGATGCGCGCGAGCGTCTTGTCTTCGAATGCCGGGCGCTTCATGGCCTTCAGGATGCGCGGGCTGGCGTGCTGGAACGGGATGTCCAGGTACGGCAGGATCTTGCCTTCGGCCATCAGCGGAATCACTTCGTCCACGTGCGGGTACGGATACACGTAGTGCAGGCGCGTCCAGACGCCCATTTCCGACAAGGCCAGACAGAGCTCGGTCATGCGGGTCTTGACCGGGCGGCCATTCCAGAAGCCGCTGCGGTACTTCACGTCGACGCCATAGGCGCTAGTGTCTTGCGAGATCACCAGCATTTCCTTCACGCCGGCCTTCACCAGACGCTCGGCCTCGCTCAACACATCCCCGACCGGGCGGCTGACCAGATCGCCGCGCATGGACGGGATGATGCAGAAGCTGCAACGGTGATTACAGCCTTCCGAAATCTTCAGA
>CAJYKY010000039.1 GCA_913775005.1 uncultured Achromobacter sp. | reverse complement strand
GGCTGTTCCAGCCCGACTGTTGCGCAATTGCACACCGCGCGGATCGTCGTTGATTCTTCCCTGGCGGCTCTTTAGAGTGCGTCATGTTTGCTGCGCGAAGGGCGTGCCGATGGGATCGGCGCGGCGCGTCGACAGACGTGTTGAGGAAGTCATGAGCAGTGTGTATTTGCGTTCGGCCGGCATCGCCTGCGCCGTTCTTATCCTGGCCGGTTGCGTCACCAGGAAGCCCGCCGTCATCACCGAGGCTCAGCCTGCGGAACCGATGAAGCCCGTGGCTTGTGTCCCCGCAAAAAGCGGCGATCCCATGGTCGGCACATGGTTATCGAATTCGCGGCCGCGCGATGTCAGCGGGGATCTGCAATCGCTGTATGTGTTGTCTGCCGATGGCACGATGACCTTCGAATCGCTGTTGAAGATCGGCCGCAAGACGCGCCCCGCGCTGCGCGAGACCGGTTGCTGGACGGTGGCCGATGGCGTCTACACGATGCGCACCACGATGTCTGCCGGGGAACCGGTAGACGCCAACGACCCCATCTACCTGAATCGCTATCGCGTCGAAAAGGTCGAGCATGCCAAGCTGACGCTGCGCGAACTGAAAAGCGGCGGCCAGGTCGTGACCGCGCGGCGCATGCCGCCGGGCTACCGTCTGCCTTACTGACCGTTGCGCCGGGCGGACACTTCGCCCGGCCGCTACACCATCAGGGCAGGGCTGCGGTAAGGTGCGGGCTTCATCTCTTGCTCCGACGCCGGACCTCCATGCCCGCCCTGTCCTCTGAAGCACGCGCCATCGCGCTGCTCGCGCTTGCTGCTTTCGTCAGCGCCAGCGCTTTCCGCATCTGTGACCCCATGCTGCCGCAACTGGCGGCGGAATTCGGCACCACCACCGGCCAGGCCGCGCGTGCCGTGACCGCGTTCGCCGTCGCCTACGGCGTGTTGCAGATGTTCTTCGGCCCCGTCGGGGACCGCTACGGCAAGTTTCGCGTCGTCAGCGTGGCGACGGTGGCGTGCGCGCTGGGCAGCGCAGGCGCCGTCATGGCCGAATCCCTGGATGTGCTGGTGTTCTGCCGCGCGCTGTCGGGGGCGGCGGGGGCGGGCATCGTGCCCTTGTCGATGGCATGGATTGGCGACAACGTACCTTACGAACGCCGGCAGGCGACGCTGGCGCGTTTTCTGACAGGCACGATCCTGGGCATGGCGGCGGGTCAGCTCGCGGGCGGCTTGTTCGCCGACACCATCGGATGGCGCTGGGCGTTTGCCGCGCTGGTGGTGGGGTATCTGATTGTGGGCGTGCTCTTGCACCTGGAAGTGCGCCGTCAGCAGGCCACAGGGTTCGGGCGCGTGGACGCCGGCGCGGGCACGCAGGGTTTCATCGCGCAGGCGCGGCTGGTGCTGGGCACGCCGTGGGCGCGCATCGTGCTGGCGACGGTGTTTGCCGAAGGGCTGCTGGTGTTCGGCGCGCTCGCCTTTGCGCCGTCTTACCTGCATGAACGCTTCGATATTTCGCTGACCGCCGCCGGCGCGCTGGTGGCGGTGTACGCCATCGGCGGCCTGATCTACACGGTGGTGGCGGGGCGCATCCTGAAACGTCTGGGCGAGCGCGGCCTGGCGATTGCGGGCGGGCTGGTGCTAAGCGTGGCGTTCCTGTCCTACCTGCTGGGGCCGGTCTGGATGTGGAGCCTGCTGGCCAGCGTCCTGGCCGGCTTCGGCTATTACCTGCTGCACGCGACCTTGCAGACGAACGCCACGCAGATGGTGCCGTCCGCGCGCGGCACTGCTGTGGCCTGGTTCGCGTCGTGCCTGTTCATGGGGCAGGCGGCGGGGGTGGCCTTGGCGGGGGCCGTCGTGGACGAGATCGGCGCGGCCGCGCTGTTTGGCGGATCGGCCGTGCTGCTTCCGCTCTTGGGAGCGTTCTTCGCGCGGGCATTGAAGGCGCGGGCGGCGATTCAGCAAGCCTGACCCCGGATCCGACGAGATCCACAAACAAAGCGGGCCTGGTTCTTCCGAAGAACCAGGCCCGCAAACGATCTGCAAGCGTAGAGGCGCGTTGCGATCAGATCGAGGACAGTCGCGCCAGCACCGTCTGCTTGCCCAGCAAGGCCAGCACGGCGTCCACGGCCGGGGTCTGCGTCTGGCCGGTGACGGCCACGCGCAGCGGGATCGCCAGCTGCGGCATCTTCAGGCCACGATCGGCCAGCACGGATTTGATCAGCGCGGAAATGGCTTCACGCGTCCAGTCGGCGTCTTGTGCGCGCTGGGCGAAGTCGGCCAGCGCTTCACGCGCGGACGCGGTCAGGTGCTGTTCCACCAGTTCCGGCGCGGCGGGCGTGAACGGGGCGCAGAACAGCATGGCGCCGTCGGCCAGTTGTTCCAGCGTTTCGGCGCGGTCTTTCAGCAGACCCATGACGCCCGGCAGGTCGATCTTTTCCGGGTGACCGCCACGGTTGGCCACACGCGGGGCCACGCGCTCGGCCAGCTCGGCGTTGTCCATCTGCTTGATGTAGTGCGCGTTGACCCAGTTCAGCTTCTTCGGATCCCATTGCGATGCCGACTTCGACAGATGCTTGGTGTCGAACCACGACACCAGCTGTTCGCGCGAGAAGAGCTCGTCGTCGCCGTGGCTCCAGCCCAGGCGCGCCAGGTAGTTGATCATGGCCTCGGGCAGGTAGCCCTCGTTGTCGTATTCCATGACGTTGACGGCACCGTGGCGCTTGGACAGCTTTTCGCCGTCCGGGCCAAGAATCATCGGCACGTGGCCGTATTCCGGCAGCGTGGCGCCCAGCGCGCGCAGGATGTTGATCTGGCGCGGGGTGTTGTTGACGTGGTCATCGCCGCGCAGCACGTGCGTGATGCCCATGTCCCAGTCGTCGACCACCACGCAGAAGTTGTACGTGGGCGTGCCGTCCGGGCGCGCGATGATCAGGTCGTCGAGCTCGGTGTTGTCGAAGCTGATCGTGCCCTTGACCATGTCGTTCCAGGAGGTGGCGCCTTCCTGGGGATTCTTGAACCGCACCACGGGCTTGCGGCCTTCGGGGATGGCGGGCAGTGTCTTGCCCGCTTCCGGGCGCCACGTGCCGTCATAGCGCGGCTTGTCGCCACGGGCGCGTGCGGCCTCGCGCATGGCTTCTACTTCTTCGGGCGAGCTATAGCAGTGGTAGGCGGTGCCGGCGGCCAGCATTTGCGCCACGACTTCGCGGTAGCGATCCATGCGCTGCATCTGATAGAACGGGCCTTCGTCGGGCTGCATGCCCAGCCATTCCATGCTGTCCAGAATGGCCTGCACCGCCTCGGGCGTGGAACGCTCGACATCAGTGTCTTCAATGCGCAACACGAAGGTGCCTTGATGATGGCGTGCGAAGGCCCAGGAGAACAGCGCGGTGCGCGCGCCGCCCAAGTGCAGAAAGCCCGTGGGCGAAGGCGCGAAACGGGTACGAATGGGGGAGGAGGCGTTGGAGGTCATAGGTGGCAATGATAGCGGCTGCGACGCCACAACGCGGCGTCGGGCTGGGTCCAGATCAAGCGGACCGCGGGCTTGTCTTGTTACGATGAACGGTATTTTAGATGAGGCGCACCCCCCCCATGCTGCGACACGCGCTTGCCCCGATGTTCGAGCCCAGCTCGCTGGTGATCGTTGCCGACCGGCCCTTACCGGCGGCCGGTTCCCTGTCGCCTGCGCTGAAGGCAAAAACCACCGTGGTCGAATGCGAGGTCGGCGCCGCGCCGGACTTGCCCGCGTCATTGCAAGGCCTGCCGGCCGGCACAAGACCCGATCTGGCCCTGGTTTGCGTATCGCCCGCTGTGCTGCCTGAAACGCTGCGCCGCCTGTCGGCGCTGGCGCCGCGCTCGGTCATTCTGCTGCCCCATGAATTGCCCGACCCGTACCCACGCGGCACGCTTGCGCTGTGCCGCGCCTGGGCCGAAGAGAATCGCTGTGAATTGCTGGGGCCGCGCTCCTTTGGCGCGCAGCGCCCGCATGCGGGGCTGAACTTCAGCCAGCATCCGGTGCTGGCGCGGTCCGGGCGCGTGGCGCTGCTGGCGCAATCGCGGTCGATCATGGCGGCGGTGATGGATTGGGCCGAAGACGTGCATATCGGTTTTTCCACGGCCGTGTCGCTGGGCGACGAGGCCGTGGTTGGCCTGTCCAAAGTGCTGGACTACCTGGCCAGCGACCCGCGCACCGACAGCATCGTGCTGTATCTGGAAGACGTCGGCCCAGCCCGCGAATTCATGAGCACGCTGCGCGCGGCAGCCAGCGTGAAGCCGGTGATCGTGCTCAAGGCCGGCCGCTCGGATGCCGACAGTGCCGACGCCATTTTCGATGCTGCGCTGCGCCGCGCGGGCGCGGTGCGGGTGCGCTACTTCGTGCAGCTGTTCTCGGCCGTGAAGGTGCTGGGTTACACGCGCCGCCCCAAGGGCCGGCGCGTAGCGCTGATCTCCAACGGCAGCGGCCCTCCGCAGCTGGCCATGGACCTGATCGGCCCTGACGCCGCCGTCTTACGCGCGGAACTGGCGCCCGCTACGCGGCGCGCGCTGGAGGCCATGCTGGAACCCGACGCGGCCAGCGCCAACCCGGTCATCACGTACACGCCGCTTACGCCCGAGCGCATCCGCGCCATTCTGGAAGCGGTGCTGGACGACGCGGGCGTGGACGGCGTGCTGGTGCTGCTGGCGCCGGACGCGCTGGCCGACATGCCGGCCGTGGCGCGCGAACTCGCGCAGATTGCGCCCAAGGCGAAAAAGCCCGTCGTCACCTGTTTCATGGGAGACGCCGGCATGCGCCCGCTGCGGCGCATGCTGGACGACGCGGGCACCTCGGCATTCCGCACGCCGGAATCTGCCGCCGATGCGTTTGGCGTGCTGGCGTCCCACCACTACAACCAGCAACTGTTGCTGCAAACCCAGCCGCAAGAGCCGCCCACGCATGTTCCCGACCTGACTGCCGCGCGCGACCTGATCGCCCGCGTGCGGGCCGACTGCCGGCGTGAACTGAACACATCTGAAATCCGCAGCCTGCTCAGCCTGTTCTACGTGCCGCTGCGCGACATGCCCGTGGACGTGGCGGCGGCGGAACCCGAATCCCGCCCGATGGCGATCCGCGTGCGGCGCGATCCGCAGTTCGGCCCGGTTGTGCGCTTTGGCGCTGGCGGCCCGGATGCGGTGCTGTCGGTGTCCGACCGCGGCATCGACCTGCCGCCGCTTAACGGCTATCTGGCGCGCCAGCTGATTGAGCGCAGCCGGCTGTGGCGCCGGGTGCTGGCGCCGCGCATCGGCCATCTGGCGGCCGAATCCTTGCAGCAGGCCGTGGTGCTGGTGTCGGAGATGGTGTCGGAATTGCCCGACATCGAATCGCTGGACATCGACCCGCTCTACGCCGGTGAAACGCATCTGCGCGCCGGCGGCCTGCGGATGACGCTGACCGAAAAGCCGGGTTGCGAAACGCCGCAGACGTCCGGCTATCCGCACATGGCGATCCACCCCTACCCGACGCGGCTGGTGCAGGTGCGCCGGTTCAACGACGGCATTCCGTGGGTGCTGCGCCCGATCCGCCCCGAAGACGGTGAGGCGTTGCAGGAATTTATCCGGGGCTTGTCCGAGCGGTCGCGCTATATGCGCTTCGTGTCGATGATGCGCGAACTGACGCCGCGCATGGTGTCGCGCTACACGCAGGTGGACTACCACCGCGAGCTGGCTTTGGTGGCGGCCACGCAGGTGCCCAACCCGGCCAACCGCGGCCATCCGCGCGAAGTCATCGTGGGTTTTGCGCATTACCTGCGCAACCCGGATGGGCGCGGCGCGGAGTACGCGCTGGTCATTGGCGACGACTGGCAGCGGCGCGGCCTGGGCCGTCAGCTGATGACGGCGCTGATCGACGCGGCGCGCGAGCAGGGGCTGGAATACATCGACGGCTTGGTGCTGTCGACGAACCGGCCCATGCTGTCGCTGATGACGAGCCTGGGCTTCACCAACGACGCC
>CAJYKY010000038.1 GCA_913775005.1 uncultured Achromobacter sp. | reverse complement strand
CATTATATTGTTGCAATCCCAAAATCGGAAATGGGCCGTCCGAAGACGGCCCATCGTGCATCGCGCTAGCAGGCGCTGGCGCGTATCAGTGCGCCTGTTCCCAGTTCTTGCCCGAGCCCACTTCGGCCACCAGCGGCACGCGCAGCGTGGCTACCGAACACATCAGACGCGGCAAGGCTTCCTTGACCAATTCGATCTCGGCGTCCGGCGCTTCCACCACCAGTTCATCGTGCACCTGCATGATCATGCGCGTTTGCAGCTTTTCGGCTTCCAGCCAGTCTTGCACCGCCACCATGGCCATCTTGATGAGGTCAGCCGCTGTGCCTTGCATGGGCGCGTTGATCGCCGCCCGTTCAGCGCCCTGGCGACGCGGACCCGACGCGCCCCGGATCTCCGGCAGTTGCAGGCGGCGGCCGAACACGGTTTCCACGTAGCCCTGATCCCGCGCCAGCCGGCGCGTGTTTTCCATGTACATTGCCACGCCGGGGTAGCGGGCGAAATAGCGGTCGATGTAGGCCTGCGCCGCATCACGCGTGATGCCCAGGTTGGACGCCAGGCCAAACACGCCCATGCCGTAGATCAGGCCAAAGTTGATGGCCTTGGCCGCGCGGCGCTGATCCACCGACACATCCGGCAGCGCCACGCCGAACACTTCCGACGCCGTGGCGCGGTGGATGTCCTCGCCTGCTGCGAACGCGCGTTGCAGGTTGGCGTCATCAGAAACGTGCGCCATGATGCGCAGCTCAATCTGCGAGTAGTCCGCCGACAGCAGCAAGCCCTGTTCAGCAATGAACGCTTCACGCACGCGGCGGCCGGCTTCCGTGCGCACCGGAATGTTTTGCAGGTTGGGATCGGACGACGCCAGACGCCCGGTGATCACCGCCGCTTGCGAATAACGCGTGTGCACGCGGCCCGTTGCCGGGTTTATCATGCGCGGCAGCTTGTCGGTGTAGGTGGACTTCAGCTTGGACAGGCCGCGATATTCCAGCAGCACCTGCGGCAGCGGATAGTCCTGCGCCAGCTTGGTCAGCACGTCTTCGTCGGTCGACGGCGCGCCGCCGGCCGTCTTGCGCACGACGGGCAGCTGCATGCGTTCAAACAGGATCTCGCCCAGCTGCTTGGGGGAATTCAGGTTGAAGGGCTGGCCCGCCAGCTCATACGCCTTCTGCTCCAGCCGCAGCATTTCCTGGCCCAGCTTGTGGCTTTGACCATTCAGCTCGGCCGCGTCCACCTTCACGCCATTGCGCTCGATGGTGGTCAGCACCGCCGACACCTGGATCTCTAGCTGATAGATACGCTCCAGCCCGGCATCGGCCGCCACCATCGGGCGCAGCACTTGATGCAGCTGCAACGTGAAGTCGGCGTCTTCGGCCGCGTAATGGCCCGCCTTGTCGACCGCCACTTCATCAAAGCCGATTTGCTTGGCGCCCTTGCCGCAAAGGTCTTCATAAGACACGCCGCTGCGCCCCAGATAGCGCTGCGCCAAATCGTTCAAGCCCACGCTCCGATGCGATTCCAGCACGTAGGCCTGTAGCATCGTGTCGTCGGTAATACCGGCAAGCGCGATGCCTTCGTTGGCGAACACATGCGCGTCATACTTGGCGTGATGCAGCAGCTTGGCGCGCGTGGCGTCTTCCAGCCACGGCTTCAGACGCGCCAGCACTTCGGCCTTGGGCAACTGCGTGGCGCCGTCAGGCCCGCGATGCGCCACGGGGATGTAGCACGCAACGCCGGGCTCCACCGCCAGCGACAGACCGACCAGGCGAGCCTGCATCTGGTCCAGCGACGTGGTTTCGGTATCCAGCGCCACCAGCGGCGCGTTCTGCAATTTTTCGAACCAGGCGTCGAATTCCGCCCAGTCAGAAATGATGCGGTAATCCAGCTCGGTAGGCGCCGGCGGCGCTTCCGCTGCGATGCGTGCATCGCCCGTCGGCACGCGCTCGGCATCGCCCGTCAGGTCGCGCAGCCACGTGCGGAAACCGTAGCGTTCGTACAGTTCGGTCAGCGTGGCCTCGTCGCGCGTGCGCGGCGTCAGGTCGTCAACCTTGTCGACATGGCCGGTCAGGTCACAGTCGTACTTCACGGTCAGCAATTGACGCGTGAGCGGGAAGTTCGGGATAGCGTCGCGCAGGTTGTTGCCCGCCACACCCTTGATGCTGTCGGCGCCTTCGATCAGCTTGTCGATGGAGCCGAACTCGGTCAGCCACTTCACGGCCGTCTTGGGGCCCACCTTGGTCACGCCCGGCACGTTGTCGACGGTGTCGCCCACCAGCATCAGGTAGTCCACGATGCGATCGGGCGGCACGCCGAACTTGTTGACCACGCCCGGTTCGTCCAGCACCTCGCCCGTCATGGTGTTGACCAGCGTGACATGGCTGTTGACCAGCTGCGCCAGGTCTTTATCGCCCGTAGAGACGATGGTGTGCACGTCGTGTTCGGCAGCGCGCTTGGCCAGCGTGCCGATCACGTCGTCGGCTTCGACCCCTTCGATGGCCAGCACCGGCCAGCCCAGCGCGCGCACCGCGCGGTGGATGGGTTCGATCTGCGCGGCCAGGTCTTCGGGCATGGGGGGGCGGTGCGACTTGTATTCGGGATACAGATCGTCTCGGAAGGTCTTGCCGCGAGCATCAAAAATACATGCGGCATACTCTGCCTTGTGGTCAGATACAAGCTTGCGCAACATGTTCACCACGCCGTAGAGCGCACCCGTAGGTTCGCCTTGCGCATTGCGCAAATCAGGCATAGCGTGGAAAGCGCGGTACAAGTAACTTGAACCGTCGACCAGTAATAAGGTAGATCGGAAGAGCGTCGTGTAGGGAAAGA
>CAJYKY010000037.1 GCA_913775005.1 uncultured Achromobacter sp. | reverse complement strand
CAGCATGGACAAGAGCCGCTTGCTGTCCACGATCGCTGTGCTGTTCGGTGGCCGTATTGCCGAAGAACTGTTCATGGATCAGATGACGACGGGCGCCTCGAACGACTTCGAACGCGCCACCGCCATCGCCCGCGACATCGTCACGCGCTACGGCATGACCGACGAGCTGGGTCCGATGGTCTACGCCGAGAACGAAGGCGAAGTGTTCCTGGGCCGCAGCGTCACCAAGACGACGCACATGTCGGAAGCCACCATGCAGAAGGTGGACAACGAGATCCGCCGCATCATCGACGAGCAATACGGCGTGGCGCGCAAGATCCTGGAAGACAACCGCGACAAGGTCGAAGTGATGACCGCAGCGCTGTTGGAATGGGAAACCATTGATTCCGACCAGATCAACGACATCATCGAGGGCCGTCCTCCGCGTCCCCCGAAAACGCCGCAAGGCCCGTCGGATTCTACCGACACGCCGCCCAGCACGGGCTTGGCCGCTGGCGGCAGCACGGCAGCAGCAGTTTGAGGTTCTTTGTCCTGAGTTATGGCAAATATCTTTCTTTGCGGGCGCTTCGAGTTTGATCTCGAGCGCCCGCTTGTCATGGGTATCGTCAATGTCACACCGGATTCTTTTTCGGACGGTGGCCAGCACGACGATACCGATTCCGCAGTGGCGCATGCGCGCCAATTGATCGCCGAAGGCGCCCAGATCCTGGATCTGGGGGGCGAATCCACCCGCCCCGGCGCGGATCCGGTATCCGTCGCTGACGAGCTCGACCGGCTCTTGCCTGTTATCGAAGCGCTGAAGGACTGCGGCGTGCCGCTGTCCATCGACACCTTCAAGCCGGAAGTCATGCGCGCCACGCTCGACGCGGGCGCCGACATGATCAACGACATCTACGGGTTCCGTCAGCCAGGCGCGATCGAAGCGGTGGCGCAGTCGCGCTGCGGCCTGTGTGTCATGCACATGAAAGGCGAGCCGCGCACGATGCAGGCGACGCCGCCCGAATACACCGACCTCATCGGTGAGATCGGCCTTTTCCTGGGGGCGCGCGCGCAGAAGTTGCGTGCGGCCTGGATTGATCCCCGCCGTATCGTGCTGGATCCGGGCTTCGGATTCGGCAAGACGGCAGACCAGAATTTTCAATTGTTGCGCCGGCTATCCAGCCTGCGCAGCACCGGTTATCCATTGCTGATCGGCCTGTCGCGTAAAAACATGATCGGCCAGGCCACTGGCCGGCCCGTTGGTGACAGGTTGCCCGGCAGTATTGCCGCAGCGCTGGCCTGTGTGTCCCGTGGCGCTTCCATCGTGCGTGTGCACGATGTTGCCGCAACGGTGGATGCGCTTAAGGTATGGCATGCGGCTGAACAAGGAGCAATAAGTTCATGATTCGACGCAAGTATTTTGGTACCGACGGGGTGCGTGGCGAAGTGGGTGGTGCGGTGATCAACGCCGAATTTGCCTTGCGCCTGGGCTATGCAGCCGGCCGTGTCCTGGCGCGTGAACATGCCACGCGCGGCGGCAGCCGTCCGCAAGTCGTTATCGGCAAAGACACCCGCATCTCGGGCTACATGCTGGAATCGGCGCTGGAAGCCGGCTTGTCGGCCGCAGGCATCGACGTGTTGCTGGCCGGGCCCATCCCGACGCCGGCCGTGGCTTACCTGACCCGCGCGCTGCGCCTGGTGGCAGGCATTGTCATCAGTGCTTCGCACAATCCGTATCAGGACAACGGCATCAAGTTCTTCTCGGCCCAAGGCATGAAACTGCCCGACGAGATCGAAGCCGACATCGAAGCGGCGCTAGACGAACCGCTGGGCTGCGTCAGCTCTGAAGGCCTGGGCCGCGCCCGCCGCATGTCCGACTCGCAGGGCCGTTACATCGAATTCTGCAAGAGCACCTTCCCCAACGATCTTGACCTGAACGGCATGAAGATCGTGATCGACGCCGCCCACGGCGCCGCCTACAACATCGCTCCGCACGTGTTCCGCGAACTGGGCGCCGAGGTCCACGCCATCGGTGTGCATCCTGACGGCTTCAACATCAACAAGGGCGTGGGCGCATTGCACCCCGAACTGTTGGCGCAGGAAGTCAAGACGCGCGGCGCGCAGCTCGGCATTGCCCTGGATGGCGATGCTGACCGCTTGCAGGTGGTGGACGGCGAAGGCCGCATCTACAACGGTGACGAACTGCTGTACGCCATCGTGCGCGAACGCATGCAGCGTGGCTCGGTGGAAGGCGTGGTGGGCACGCTGATGACCAACTTTGGCTTCGAACGCGAAATGAAGCGCCTGGGTGTTGGCTTCGAACGCGCCAACGTGGGCGACCGCTACGTGCTTGAACAAATGCAGGCGCGCGGCTGGCAGTACGGTGGCGAAAGCTCGGGTCACTTGCTGTGCCTGGACTGCCATTCCACGGGCGACGGCATCATCGCTGCCTTGCAGGTGCTGACCGCGCTGCGTCGCAACAACGTGACGATGGCCGAGTGGGTCAAGGACCTGCGCATGTATCCGCAGAAGATGATCAACGTGCCGCTGACGCCGGGCCAGGACTGGAAGACGCACGCCGGCCTGACCGCCGCGCGCCAGGCCGTCGACGCCGAGCTCAACGGCCGGGGCCGCATTCTGATCCGCGCATCGGGCACCGAGCCCAAACTGCGCTTGATGGTGGAAGCCGAGGATGAGGCGCTTGCCGTATCCAGCGCTGAAAAGCTGGCGGCAAGCCTGGCCTAAGCGCAGATATCCCCTTGGAACAAAAGCCACCCACTGCCCGGCAGTGGGTGGCTTTTGTGCATGTAATCGCGGTCTTTAATTGTAAAGTTTTGTCGAGATTTAGCATAAGTTGACTTATCTCCCCCGAACTAAACTTCATAGTCACGTAACAT
>CAJYKY010000036.1 GCA_913775005.1 uncultured Achromobacter sp. | reverse complement strand
CGCGAGCAGCCAGCGGCCGTGGCGGTCATCGCCCAACAAGGCCGCAAAGCAGGCGGGTGAATCGAAATGCGGCAGGCACAGCCAGTCGATGGAACCGTCGCGCGCGACAAGCGCCGCCGACAGCATGTTGCCGATCACGCCGTAGTCTTCGATGGGTTTGGACATGGACTCAACCTGCGCCACGGAATTCGGGGTACAGCGTCATGCCGCCATCGACGAACAGCGTCGTGCCGGTGACGTAATCGGAATCGTCACTGGCCAGCCACGCCACGGCGCGCGCCACGTCTTCCGGTTCGCCAATGCGGCCATACGGAATCAGTTTCAACAGTGACGCCAGGCTTTCAGGCGTGTTCCATGCGGGCGCATTGATGGGCGTTCTGATTGCGCCGGGCGCTACCGAATTGACGCGGATCTTCATGGGCGCCAGCTCCTGCGCCAAGGACTGCATCAGCAATGACACGCCGCCTTTGGACGCTGCGTAGTTCGCTTGAAACGCCCACGGAATCACTTCATGGACCGAGCTGATGAAGATGATTTTTCCAACGGCCGTGTCGGAGGGCGGCGTTGGCGCACGCGCAAGAAAGGCACGCGCGGCTTGGCGAGCACACAGGAATTGGCCGGTAAGGTTGGTGTCGATGACCTTCTGCCACTGGGCCAGGGTCATGTCTTGAATGGCGGCCGGCTGTTCGATGCCGGCGTTGTTGACCAGGATGTCGATGCTTTGAAAATGCGCCGACGCGGTCAGAAAAAGCTGTTCAACGTCTGCCTCCTGGCTGATGTCGGCGGCCACGGCAAGCGCTTCGCCGCCCGCATCCGTGATGCTCTGCACCACTTCATTGCCACGCCGTTCGGAGTCTTCGTTGGGGCGATGATTCACCACCACCTTCGCTCCCGCCCGCGCCAGCTCCAGCGCCACACCGCGCCCGATACCCGAGTTGGCGCCGGTGACGATAGCCACGCGCCCGGTTAAATCCACGGCATGCCGCATGCTGCAATCTCCTTGCGGCAAGCGAGTGCGGGCCGATGACCGTCCCGAATCCCGACGCACCGCGATCGATGGCGAACGGTCAGCTTAGTCCTGAACCGGCACACGGACAACCGTCGTACAAGCCTTGTATCCCTTTGCTGTAAAGCATGAGAAATCGGAGCGGCTGCTCAGACGCTTTGGCCGCTACAGGGGGAATGTTTGCGTGCAAAACCCTCGAAAAATGTGATGGGCGGGCCTTCATTTGGTCTTATTTGCGCGGCCTGCATGTTGTGGACTGCGCCGTCTTCGCCACAATACGAACCTGATACCGCCATTCTTACCGCCCTCATTCTTCAGCAACTCAAGGAGTGCTTTGATGCCAGAGAAGCCTGACGCCGAAATGGCTGAGTTCGAAGCCGCGCTGTTGCGCAGCGCGAAGCAGGCGGTTCAAGGTGATTTCGCGCGCGTGCATACTCCTGCCGAGATCGACCGGCGACGCGGTTATCGTCGATCCCCCGCCCTCAATAACTCCCCGCTGGCAACGCATCATCCCCATACGCTTTTGGATTCGGAGTGGCCGTCAGCATGTGACGTACCCAGGCATTGCGTTCGTGCGCCGTCACCACCAGTTCCCAGACGCAGGCCAGCGCGGGGGTGCTGACCGGTTTGAAGACGTCGGGTTGCGCCAGCGGCGCGGACAGCATGCGCTGGCAGAGGATGCCGCCCGATATCCACCAGTCCACCAGCAGCCACACCGCCTCTTCGCCCACGTGGACGATGCAAAAGCCCAAGCCGTGGCTGCGTGCGTCGCGGGCGCAGGCTTCGAGCACGTCGCGCGTGGCGGCGCGCACAGCGGCAAGCGTGTCGTCTGACAGCATGGGGCCGGTGGACGTGACATCGCGATGGATGCCGTAGATCTTGATCTCGTGGCCAGCGCCGCGCCAGTTTTCCAGGTGTGCAATGCGGCGCGGCAGGTACGGTTCGGGGGGAAGGTCGATTTGGCCAGCGTCTGGGGCGCCCGCCATCGATTCAAGCTTATTCATATTGAAGCGTCCTGCGCAGAATCACGGTATGCAACGGCCAGCATCGTCATCAGCACGAACGTCATGAAGACGCTGAGCAAAATGGTGAATACGCCTTTTGCCAATTCAGCCGCCCTGACGAAGTAAGTCAGCGGGAACAGATAGCCATACGCGAAGGTCGCGACCACGATCAGCAGGAACAAGGTCAGCATCACCGGCCAACGCGGGTAGCGCATCGCGGCGCGGAGGCTGCGAAATCCGTACTCACCCGTTGCTACCGCGCGCGGCAGGCTTGGGCCGATTGTCGCCAGCAGGTACAGCACCGGCACCCACACCAGCGCGATTGCGGCGATGACGGAGCCGAAGAACACGGAATTGGCTGGGCCGTCCAGCATCATGTAAAGCACGAATGGGATATCGCCAGTGGCGCGCATCAGGACGGCGGTGCCGATGGCAAGCGCGCTTAGCAACAGCAGGTGTTTGGCTTCGGCAGTGCCGCCACGCGCGGCGCCGGAATTGACGGTATTGCCGGTATTCCCGGCGCCGTGCAGCACCACCACGCGATGCCACGCGAAGGTCATGCGCGAAAGCGCGATGAGGTTGACGAGCGCCAACGCGACCCACAGCAGATCCCGGGCCTGATTCAAGCGATACACCAACAGCGCGAAGGGCAGTGTCAACGTGAACACGGCCAGCGACCACGGCGCGGCGGCCAGCATGGCGCGACCCTGGCGCCGAATGGTGCCGGCCGTCGCTGCGATCAGATGACGCGCCCCTAGTTTGCTCGACACAGCTATCCTTTATCTCAGAAAAAATCGGCGTTTCGTTATACCGCAGCGCCTCGATTCCTGCGTAAACTTCCCGCATGCTACGCATCGACAATCTCAGCAAACGCTACGGCGACTATCTCGTCTTCCAAGGCCTGACCCATACGTTCACGCCGGGATGCGTGGCGCTATGCGAAGAAGACAGCACGGGCAAATCCAGCTTGCTGGGCATCATTGCGGGCGCGCTTGCACCCGATTCTGGCGATGTCTGGATCGATGGCCATTCCCTGACCCACGCGCCGCAACAGGCGAAGTCGCGCCTGGCGTATGTGCCCGACAATTGCCTGACGCTTCCCACCCAGACGGGGCGCGGCTTGCTTCTACAAGTGGCGCAGGAAAAGCAGGTGATGCTGGATGACGCCGTGCTGGACCTGGCGTACCGGCTGGGCTTGGAGCCGCATCTGGACAAGCGCTTCGAACAGATGTCGACCGGCACACGTCGCAAGGTCTACCTGACAGCGGCCGCGCTGGGCAAGCCGGCAGTTGTCATTGCCGATGGCGCCAGCAATGGCCTGGATGCAGCGGCTCGCGCGGTGCTGGCCGATGTGTTCAAGACCTGGGCGGGCGATCGCGTCGTGCTCTTTGCCAGCCATGATGCTGAACTCGTAGCCGCTTCTGAGGCTCGCCGCGTCAACGTGGCTGACCTGCGCTAACACGGCGCGAGGGGCTCCACGGCGAAACGTTCCGGCGCGGCTCAACTTCCCGGCGTCCTCGGAATCAAGCCGGCCTGCTCCAGCCGCCAACGCGGAATCTGATATTCATACGAGGCCGCCTCCAGCGTCTGGTACTGCGCAAACCACGGCGCGATGTGCCTGTCGATATCGGCGGGCAGCGTGGCCAGCCAGGCGGCCAGGTCCTCAGGGGAAGTCAACGCAATAGTCGCGCCGCTGCCGAGGGTGGGTTCACTGACCAGACTCTCGCCCGGCACCAGATAAGCGCGCCGATACAAGCGCCCCTTGTGCCAGACTTCCGCCGGCACATATACGGGCCATTCGCGCTCGCAAGGCACCGACACGTACAGGCTCACAGACACGTGTTGCCGGTTTTCGAACGAGTCTTTGTAGCGCACTAATTCCACGCCCTGCTCGACATCGCCCACCGCGCGCCACAGGCAGCGTTTGCGCTTCTTGCGCCACCCGGAAAACGCGGGATGGGGCCGAAAGACTTCCATGAAGCCGCTTTCTATCGGGTCAAATTCGATCGGCATGTTTGCGCCTGGACTCTGGTCGTGCGCGACATTCAACACCGAGCCGTGCGCCAATGGGTGGCAAAACATGACAAATGCAACGAATTCCGGGTGTGCCGTTACGCGCGCGTCATCGCAGATATCATGGCCGGGCCTTTTTCCCGTCGAGTCCCCCACGACCCAGAATAGGAACAAAAAACGATGTCGCTTTTCCAGGTGATCGCCCGACTTTCTCTGGTTGGATTGCTAGCGCCCGCAGTGGCTTTTGCGCAGACGCCGCCCGACCCTGAACTGGTCGCCCAGTCACAGGCCGCTGCCGAAAGGATGCGCGAGAACCGTGACACCGGATTGGCCGAGTTCGTCAAGGACGGCATGGCTTTGCTGGTCATTCCCACGCTGAACCTGGATGCCGGACCCAAGCGCGATTTCAACGACACCGCCACGCGCGACAAATTCCTGGCGCAGCAAAGCATGCTGACGCGCTGGAATCACAAGACCGATTCCGGCCTGGCCATCACCGTCGGCCACGGCCAGCACAAGCTCGACGTCCTGGATACCGGGCCCATCTTCCAGACGCCGCACGGCAAGGTGACCTATCAGGTCATACCGGTGTGGCCAGGCGAATACCAGCTGGACCGCATCACGTATCACGTGCCGAAGATGACGATTCCGCGCATGAGCTGGCATGCGGACACCTCGTCGACGGCGATCAAGGAAGTGGGCATGGCCATGATGCGGTACCGGGATGATGACGTCTTCAAAAAGACCGGCCCTTGGTCTGACTTCAAGAAAGAGACCGACGACGGCCTGGGTACCGGTTGCCAGGTGGTGTTGAAGTTGGGGGGTGGCTGCGATGAGGCCGCGCGTGAATACCGCTGGCAGCGTACCGCACAGCGCGCCGTCAAGGCGGGAACCGCAGAGCTGGATTCGGCGGCGGGCCTGTTTGTGGATCTGACCTTTGATCCGATCGCTTCAATCAAGTTGGAAGCAGGCGAAGTGGTGCTGACCGACGGCTTCGTTCTGATGGACGGCCAGCCGGTGCTGATCAAGCAACTGTGCGAACCGGGCGGCGACAAAGTGCGGTGCCCGGTAGAGTCGCTGACGGTTGAGCGGCTGCGCACCAGCGTGGAAGATTTCCGTCAGGCGCCGAGTGCGGAAAGCTTCAAGATGCCGAAGTTGGAAGGTGTGCTGCGCGATCTGGTCTACCGCGCGCCGACGCTGCTGATGAAGCCGGCCGACAGCGCGACGCCGGATGTCATTCGGGCGCAAGCGAAGTAAGGCCTCGCGCGCCGATCCGTGGAGCGCTCAGGGGCTTCTCAAGCCACCCCGGCGAATCGCTTATCCAGATACGCAATGATGTCGTTGGACTCATACATCCAGCGCGTGCCGCCTGCCTCTTCAATCCGCAGGCAAGGCACCTTCACTTTGCCGCCGCCGGCCAGGAGCTGTTCGCGCGCCACCGGATCGTTCTTGGCATCGTGCAGCGCCACCGGCACATTCAAGCGATGCATCGCGCGCCGCGTCTTCACGCAGAACGGGCAGGCGTGAAACTGGTACAGCGACAGCGCGGCGGCGTCGGCGTTGACCGTGGCCTGGCCTTGTGCGGATCGCTGCTGCGGGCGGGGACGCGTCAACGCGTCGCCCAGCACAATCAATTGACCTAGGCCGACACGCAGGGCTTTGACAAACATGGATGGTGGACTCGAAGGGTAAGGGAAGGCAGCCAGTCTACCTTGCCCGGCCTGGCGCGGCCCGGGGCCTGTACCGCTACGCCGTCTCGTGCCCCTGCAATGTACGAAGCCGCCGAAGCTCCGGGAACCAGCGCATCCACAGCCCCGCCACCGCAATCGTGCCCATGCCGCCGATCACCACGGCGGGCACCGCGCCGAACAATTCCGCCGTCAAGCCGGATTCAAATTCGCCCAGCTGGTTCGATGCGCCGATGAACAGCGTGTTCACCGCGCTGACACGGCCCAGCATGTGGTCGGGCGTATTCAATTGCACCAGCGACGACCGCACCACCACGCTGACCGCATCGGCCGCGCCCAGCACCACCAAGGCGCCCACCGACAGCGGTATCGACGTCGACAAGCCGAACACCGTTGTCGCCAATCCGAACACGATCAGCGACCCAAACAGCAGGCGCCCCACGTGTTCGCCCAGGCTCAGGCGGGCCAGGGTCAGCGACATCAACGCCGCGCCGCAGGCAGGCGCCGCGCGCAAGGCGCCCAACGCCCAGGGACCGGCATTGAGGATGTCTTTGGCGAAGATGGGCAGCAAGGCGGTGGCCCCGCCCAGCAGCACGGCGAACAGGTCCAGCGACAAGGTGCCCAACAGCAGCCGGCGCTGGAAGATGAAGGTGATGCCGGCAAACAACGTGCGCCACGTGGTCGGCTCTTTGCGCGGCGGCGCGCGTTCGATGACCAGCGTGGCAATCGACGCGAAGGCCGACAGATACAACGCCGCCGCCACGCAGTAGATCCTCCCTGCTCCCAACCCGTAGCCAATGCCGCCCAGCGCCGGGCCGGCGATCTGCGCGATCTGCCCGCCCGATGAGGCCAGCGCCGTCGCACGCGGCAACCATTCGCGCGGCACCACGGCCGGGATCAAGGTGGACAAGGTGGGCGCTTCGAACGCGCGCGCCGAACTCATGATGATGATGGTGGCGTAGATCAGCGTCTTGCCGCCCACGCCATGCAGCGCGGCGATGGCCAGCACCAGCGTGGCCAGCGTCTCCAGCGCCATGCAGATGGCCACGATCTTGCGGCGGTCGTAGCGGTCTGCCACGTGTCCGACGACCAGCGTCAGTGCAGCCATGGGCAGGAACTGCGCCAGGCCGATCAGGCCCAGGTCGATGGCGCTGCCGGACAGCGCGTAGATCTGCCAGCCCACCGCCACCGAGACGATCTGGAAGGCCAGCGACGCGCTGACGCGCGCGAACAGGAAATGCAGGAACGGGGGACGGGAAAGCGGACTGGGTGACTCGGGGGCGGGCATAAGAACGTGCGCGGCGGGGCGCGCACGGCGCCGGAAAGCACATTCTAGTGACAGCCGGCTGACGCGAAACTAAAGCGCCAGCCGGCGGTAGGGGCAAAGCGTGTTGCGGTCAGGTGCCGATCGACACCAGTTCCGCCCCTTCGGTGACCTGATCGCCAACGGCGTAGAACACCTCTTCGACCTTGCCGTCGGCCGGGGCGGCGATGGTGTGTTCCATCTTCATGGCTTCCATCACCAGCAACGCCTGGCCCTTTTCGACGGTGTCGCCCGCCTTGACCGCGATCGAGATGATCTTGCCGGGCATCGGCGCCGTCAGCCCGCCGGCGTGATCGCCCTGCGTGTC
>CAJYKY010000035.1 GCA_913775005.1 uncultured Achromobacter sp. | reverse complement strand
CAGCGCCAGGCATTCGTCATAGGTGTCGATCAGCTCGCGCAGCCGCGTCATCAGGCTGGCCAGCAGCGCGTCGCGCCAGGTAGAGCGGCTATCGATCGCGGGCGTCTGGCGCGTGACGGCGGCGCGCAGCTGCACGGCGGTTTCGTGCGATGCCTGGGCGCCAGCGTTGATCCATTCAGAGATGTCGGCCAGCAGGGTAGACACGGGTTCCGGCAGCGGCTGGTCATTGGCCTGCAAGGCGCGCAGCCGGTCTTCCACGGCGGACACCGCCGGCGTCAGCGCCGAGATCTGATCCTGCATGGCGCGCACGGCGCCGGATGTCCAGCGCAGGTTGCTGGTATCGAACGGCACATGGGTGGACAACAGGCGCAGCTGCGTGATGTCGTTGGCCAGCACGCGGCGGTCGCGGTCGCGCTGTTCGGCGGTCTTGCCGCTAAGCGTGTCGTGCATCCAGTTGCGGGCGTCGCGCACGGCTTTGTCCAGTTGCAGCGTCAAGGCGGGCGCCAGGCCGCGCGGCAGCACGATGCTATGGATGAGCGTGGCGCAGACGATGCCCAGGCTGATCTCTTCTACGCGCGCCAGCGCGGTGTCGAACACCAGCGACGGATCCGTCACGCTGGGAAAGCCGATCATGGCGGCGGTATAGCCCGCCAGCATGAACAAATAGGATCGCGGCGTGCGGTCCAGCACCGACATGTACAGGCAGGCGCCCACCCACAACACCATGGCGGCCGTCATGATGACGGGCGAGTTCGATAGCCGGGGCACCATGTACACGGTGGCGGCCGAGCCGACGAAGGTGCCCACCAGCCGGTACAGCGCCTTGGAACGCACGGCGCCCGACCAGGGCTGGGCCACCACGTAGGCGGTGGTCATTGCCCAGAACGGACGCGGCAAACCAATGCTGTAGGCCAGATAAAGCGCCATGATGGCGCTTAGGTAGCTCTTGAGCGAGAAGATGGTTTCGCGGACGTTGGGCAATTTCACGATTGCGGGTCCTGAGGATGTTGCGGCGCTTGGGTTTGTGCTTGGGTTTGGCCGCCAGACGCGCCGCGCCCCAGCGACACCTTCAGCGCATCGAACACGCGCAGGCAGGCTTCAAGATCGGCGTCGCTGATGCCGTGAAAGAGGCGGCGGCACAGTTCCACCAGCACATCCTCGACCTGCGCGCGCAGCGCATGGCCGGCGTCAGTCAGGTGCAGGGTTTTGGCGCGGCGGTCGTGCGGGTCTTCGCGGCGTTCCATCAAGCCGGCGGCGACCAGTTGATCCAGCACGCGCACCAGCGACGGGCCTTCGACGCCCAGCGCTTCGGCCAGCGCGCCTTGGCGCACGCCGTCGCCCAGACGTCCGGCCAGGATGACGGGCCAGGCCGTGGCTTGCGACAAACCGTAGTCGGCCAGCGCTTTGTCAGCGGCGCCGCGATAGGCGCGCGACAGCACCATCAGATTGGCGGTGGTGGCCATGAGTTGGGAGTCAGGAGGCGTGTTCATAAAATCGATTGTATCCTATCTATTAGCTTACTAATAATTGAAAATGGCGAATATCTCCATTGATTTTTTCAATTGGTCAGATAGGAGGCGAGCTTTCCATCGGTGGAAAGCTGACAGGGGCGCTTCGGGAACGGGCGCGGCGGGGGGCCGCGCCCCAGGCGGGCTTAGGCAGGCTTAGGCGCTAAGCCGGCTGAACTAAGCGACCTGAAATTCAGCCGTTGCAGTCGGCCCAGCAATTGGGCGTTTCATACAAGCGCACGCGCGACAGGCGCAAGTCCGCGCCGTAGTGGCCGTGATAGTGGGGCGCCAGCGTGTCGAACACGATCTTGGCCAGGTTCTCTGCCGTGGGAATGCGGTCCAGCACCACGGTCTTGTGGCCGGGCAGGGTATCCAGAAAGCCGCGCACGGCGGCGTCGCCTTCAAACACCAGGAACGCGTGATCCCAGACGTCCACGATGTGGGTCTTGGCGATGTGCTTGATTTCGGAGAAGTCCATCAACATGCCGTTGTCGGATTCGCCGGGGGCTTGCACGATATCGCCCGTCAGCGTGATTTCCAGCACATAGCGGTGGCCATGCAGGTTGCGGCACTGGCTGCGGTGATCGGGAATGCGGTGGCCGGCGTCAAATTCCAGCCTGCGGGTCACGGAAATCATTGCGTGCTCCGCCGCGCGTTCGGGAAAATCATGGAATGCCTATGTATTTGTGGGTCTGCAAACTCAGCCGCCATTGCGGGTGCTGCATACAGTATTGAACCGCGAGTTCGGTGTTCGCCACGCGGGCGGGGCCGTCCATCGGTTGCAGGAAAAAGTGCTCGAAATCCAGATGCGCAAACGTTTCCGGCCGGGCGTTCAATTGGGGGTAGACGAGTTTGAGCTCATCGCCCCGCTCGATGACGATGGGCGCCGTGCCTTTGGGGCTGACGCAGATCCAGTCGATGCCGGCGGGCGGCTTGACGGTGCCATTGGTTTCGATGGCCACGGTAAAGCCTCGCGCATGGATGGCGGTGAGCAGCGGGGCGTCCAACTGCAACAGCGGTTCGCCGCCCGTGAAGACGACGTAGCGGTCTTCGGTGCCTGCGCCCCAGGCGGTGGCGATGGCGTCGGCCAGCAGGTCGGGCGTGGCAAACTTGCCGCCGCCTTCGCCGTCGGTGCCGATGAAGTCGGTGTCGCAGAACGTGCAGGCGGCGCTGGCGCGGTCGCTTTCGCGGCCGGACCACAGATTACAGCCCGCGAACCGGCAGAATACCGCCGCGCGGCCTGCATGGGCGCCTTCGCCCTGCAAGGTCTTGAAGATTTCTTTGGCGGTGTAAGTCATAGGGATATCGGCGGGCGTGTCAGGCGCACGCCGTAAATTTCGAGCAAAAGCGGATTATTTTACTTGGTATAGAC
>CAJYKY010000034.1 GCA_913775005.1 uncultured Achromobacter sp. | reverse complement strand
GCAGCGCGCGCACTTCGTCCAGCACCATCTTGTCGGCAAGCGTCATGCGGTCGAGCATGCGCAGGTACTGCATCCAGCTTTCCACCAGGAAGACTTCGCGCCAGACGCCTTCGCGCTCCAGGTCTCGAAACAGCTGCCACTGCTGCGCGCCATTGCGCAGGCGCAGCAGGCGCAATGCGTGGGCGGCGCGGATCAGGGCGGGCAGCTTGTCGCGTTCGATCAGGTATTCCACGGCGACCAGCACCGCCCCGTGCTGCGTGTTGAAGCCGGCGGCGGCCAGCGCCGGTTCGGTGCTGTCGAATCGGGCCAGCGATTGAGTGTCGACGTGTTCGGGCAGGCGCGAGCGGTACAGCAGCGCAACGGTAATGCCCAGCATGATGCCGGCGGTGCTGAGCGCACCCGACACGCCCATGGTGCCGGCGAAATGGCCCCACATGAACGACCCGGCCGCGAGGCCGCCGAAGATGGCCGTCTGGTACAGCGCCAGCGCGCGCGCTTTGACCCAATCGGGCACCAGCATTTGCACGGTGGTGTTGTAGGTGGCCAGCACGCCGATCCAGCAACTGCCCGACACTAGCAAGGCCGGAAACGCCACCCACAAAGTGCTTGTCAGGCCCAGCGCCAGCAGGCAGGCGGCCAAGGTCGCGGCTGCCACGGTGACGAGGCCGCCGGCGCCCCACGCGGCCTGCACGCGGCGCACGAAGGCGCTGCCCAGAATGGCGCCCACGCCCAGCGCACCTAGCATGTAGCCATACAGCAGGGCGCTGCCGTCTTCTTGGTCGTGCGCCAGCAGCGGCAGCAAGGCCCACAGGGCGCTGGCCGACAAGCCGAAGGCGAACGAACGCAGCATGACCACGCGCGTCACGGTGGAATGCTGCGTGTAGCGCAAGGCCGCCACCACGCCTTCGAAAATACCTTCGGGCGGCAGGCGGCGTTCGGGCACATCGCGCTTCCAGCGCCAGATCGCCCAGATCAAACTGCCATAGCAAAAGCAGTTCAGCAGAAAGACCCAGGGTGCGCCCATCGCGCCCAGCAGCAGCCCGCCAATTGCCGGCCCGACCGCGCGCGCCACGTTGTAGTTGACGCTGTTCAGCAGCACCGCGCTGCCCACGTGGGCGCGCGGCACCTGCTCGCCCACGGCGGCCTGCCAGGCCGGGGTGACGATGGCGCTGCCAATCGCAATGCAGAACACCGAGGCAATCAGCGTGATGGGGTGCAACAGCCCCGCAAACGCCAGGATGGTGATGAAGATACCGCCCGCCAGTTCCAGCAGCATGCCGATCAACATCACCTTGCGGCGGTCGTGGTTGTCGGCCAGCACGCCGGTCAGGATGGACAGGGCCACCAGCGGAAAGGCGGCCGCCACCTGGATCATCGCGACCAGCAGCGGGCTGCTTTGCTCGGTGGTGATGATCCACGCCGCAGCAACGGACTGCGCCCAGGTCCCCAGGTTGGCGAACAGATTGGCGATCCAGATGATGCGGAACGCGGGGAATGCGAAGGGGGAAAGGGTGCTGACGGTAAGCGCTTCGGCCGGTGCCGGACGCGAGCCAGCCGGCAGATCGGCAGAGGGGGAGACGGGTTGGAGCATGGGCTCGTCTGTCTATTGAGGGCGCCTGTGATGAAGGGCCTGTTTTGGGGGATTTTTCCCAGGGCGGGCTGTTGGCTATGGTACGCCTGATTGGGGTGTTGATCCGGGCGGGATGTGGATAAAGGTGTGGGTAAGCCGGTGGACTTTGGGTGGATAGCCAGTGGATATGTGGTGGATAAGGTGTGGATAAAAATGCGCTTCAGCCAATCTCGCCGCGGGATAACTTTTAGTGACGCATATGCGCGGGTCGTTGCCGGGTTTTCCCTTGGATTTCTAGTACGCTCGCGGTGGCCCGGACTTGCCGGGCAGCACTTTGTTCGGATGCCTTGTTTGCCATGACCCTGACGTTCAATGGGCGCGCCTTTGCCGCCCTGCTTGCCGTGACCGCGCTGCTGGCGCTGATTGCCCTGTATGGCGCGCCCTATCCGTTTCTGCGCGGCTTTCTTGGGGATGTGATTGCCGTCGGGTGGGCGTATCTGGTGTTCCGCAGCTTCATCCGCGCCCGCGTGTTGACGCTGGCCGTGGCGGCGCTGCTGACGGGGTATGCAGTGGAATTCGGCCAGTATCTGGCGCGCCTGTATGGCTGGCAGATTGAGCAGCCCGTGTTGCGCGTAGTGCTGGGCAGCGTGCCCGACTGGTGGGACGTGCTGGCCTACACGGTGGGGTTTGTGGTGGTGCTGCTGCTGGCGATTGGCCCGGAGCGCCGCCAGGACAAGGCCGACATGCTCAGCGCCCGGATGCGGGCCAGCTTGCGCGCTCGCCGCTAGGGCAAGGGCATAGCCGGGGCGATGGCCCCGGCGCTTTCACTCAACGATCAGGCTTGGCAGATCGGTTCGTCGTCATTGCGACGGATCGCGGGCGCGGCTGCGCGCAGCGGTTGCAGGCGTGCCGTGCGGAACGGGGCGAACAGTTCGGCCCAGGACGACGGCAGCAAGGGGGTGGCGTGGCGCACCGCGTCGCGGCGGGCGTAGTGGGCAAGCAGTTGCTGGCCGATCGGAGCTTCTCCGAGGGGGTGGCGGGTATTCATGGTATTTCCGTATTGCGTTGACAATGTATTCATTGTACGGCGATGCCTCCTAACCGTCCACACCCCGTTGCAGCGATCCAACTCGTTGATATCAAAGGGTCTGGCCCTGTTTAGCCACATGTTCCTGGGGAATGCCCTAACAGCCTAAAACAGTAGACGGTATACAATGTTCTTCATGGCCGGGCTGAGGCAGCCTGGAATCTCTCCCACTGGACTGGAGCGTGTCATGGCAGAACTGATGAACCGAGATGAATTCCGTACCGCGTTGGAAAACGCGATCAAGGGCAAGAGCGCGAATGCGTCGCCCTTTTCCATCGCCTGGGCAGAAGGCAAGCTCAGCCGCGAGCACCTGTCGCGCTGGGCGGAAAACCACTATCACTACGTGGGCCCCTTTGCCGATTACCTGGGCTATCTGTACGCCCGCACGCCCGACACCTACACCGAGGCCAAGGATTTCCTGTTGGCCAATATGTATGAAGAGGAAATCGGCGGCGACCGCCATACCGATCTGTTGATCCGCTTTGCCGAAGCCTGCGGCACCACGCGCGAACGCGTGACCAACCCCGACAATATGTCGCCGACGACGCGCGCGCTGCAAAGCTGGTGTTACGCCGTGGCCATGCGCGAAGACCCCATCGTAGCGGTGGCCGGCCTGGTCGTGGGGCTGGAATCGCAGGTGCCGTCCATCTATCGCAAGCAGACGCCGACGCTGCGCGAAAAATACGGCTTCACCGATGAAGAGGTGGAATTCTTCGACCTGCACATCGTGTCGGATGAGATTCACGGTGAACGCGGTTATCAGATCGTGCTGGAACACGCGAACACCGTGGAGCTGCAACAGCGCTGCCTGAAGATCTGCGAAATCGGCGCGCAGATGCGCCTGCTGTACACCACCGCGCTGTACACGGATTACGTGCAGCACGAAATCAAGCTGCCCGAACTCGGCCTGGCCGCTTAAGGCCGACGGCCCTTATCCGGTTGCGCCTGCGTCTCGCGCACGGCGCAACCGGCCCGCAGTTCCTGGACGACAGACTCATGCCTACCGTTGTGTTTCATAAAGGCGGCCAGACCTACACCGATGTGGTGAAGGACAACACCAACCTGGTGGTGCGGGCCGGCATCAAGCAGTTTCCGTATCCGCATCTGCGTTATGAATGCGGCATGGGTAAGTGCGCCAAGTGCGCGTGCCGGGTGCTGGCGGGGGCCGAGCATCTGCCGCCGGTGAACTGGAAGGAAAAAAAGCAACTGGGTGATCGCATCGACCAGGGCTACCGGCTGGCGTGCCAGCTGTGGCTCAACAACGATGTTGAGCTGTTGCAGGACGTGGAGGCATGACGGCCATGGACGCGTCCTATGTGATCCTGACGACCAAGCCCGGCGTGTTCCGCACCGAAGTCGGCGCCGACGTGGACATCATCGAAACCTACGACTACGTGTTCTATGGCCGGGCACTGGCCGTCTTCTGCATAGCGCGGCTGCACGGCGATACGCGGCTGGTGGTCACGGAAGAAACGCCGCCGTATGTTGTGAACCGCGTGCCGTCCAAATTCCTGGAAAAGTTTTCGTCGGTGGAGGCGGCTCGTAAAGAGCTGGCGCATCTGACGCGTTTTGGCAGTATGGAATCCACCCTGACGCTGCGGCCTGCTGCCGCCCGCGCGGAGCATTGAGCGCCATGGTTCAAATCACGTTTATTTCGAATGGCGGCAAGGTCGCCACTGCGCCCGAAAACAGCAACCTGCTGCGGGTATCGCTGAAGGAAAAGGGCGGCATCCCGTTCAAGTGCGGTGGCGGCCTGTGCGGCACCTGCAAATGCCGCATCGAGGAAGGGCTGGAGCATACGGACGCCATCAAGCCGAAAGAGCGCAAGCATCTGCGCCCCGAGGACTTCGAGGCCGGCTACCGCATGGCCTGCCAGACCTTCGTCAATGGCGATGTGAAGGTGTCGTGGGTGGTGCAGAACGGCAAGGGCGTTGTGGTGCAGGCGCCGGAACGGGCGGCGGTGGAAGGGGCGGCGGTCGATACCGCGGCGGTCGACACCGCAGAAACTAACAGTCGCTAGCGCTACACCCGCTGGGAAGCGGCTGTCTCCAAGACAGCCCGCGCCTCAATCCGCCGAGGCGTGCGCCTGTTGCGTGTCGGTATACGCCTTGGCCGCGTTGTGCACGTGCTGGCTGGCCAGCAGCGCCGCCAGGTCGCCATTGCCGGCGATCACCGCATTCAGAATCTGCGAATGCTCGTCCCAGTTCGCTTTGGCCCGGTGCATATTGCTGGGCGCAAACAGCAGCGCGGTGCGGTCGCGCAGCGAACGCATCAGATCCGTCAGCACCATATTGCCGCCGATGGTGGCCAGCATTTCGTGAAACTGCGAATTCAGCGCCAGAAACTTGTCCAGCTGTTCGCTGCGCGCGGCCTCGGTGCCTTCGCGCAGAAAGGCTTGCAGGCGTTCCACCGTCTTGGCGTCGCGCCGCTGCGCCGCCAGCTTGGCGTTCAGCCCTTCCAGCGTGGCGCGCACTTCCACCATGTCATACGCCACGGCGTCCGACAGCACGGACACCGATGCCCCACGGCGCGGCTCGATGGTGACCAGGCCTTCAGCGGCCAGCGCGCGCAGCGCCTCGCGCACAGGGATGCGCGATACGCCCATCTCTTCGGACAGGCGCCCTTCCACCAGCCGGTCGCCGGGCGTGAACTCGCCGCTAAGAATGCGTTCGCGCAGCTTGTCGCGAATGACGGCGAACAACTGCGGATGCTGCTCGCCAATCTTCAGCGTGGCGGTAGGCTGCGTCGGGACGGCTTGCGGGCTGACAGGCGTAGTGGTCATGGCGAGCATGTGTGGATTAATGGATACATTCTCCATTGTATTACCGGGTGTGGCAGCCTGCGGATTCTGAAAACGACGCAAATCAGGCTCCCCAGAACGCTTTGACCAGCACACCCACGGCGCCCAGCGCGCAGGCACCCAGCAACACGCCGCGCACGGCCTGGGGCGGCAGCAGCGTGCGCAGACGGTTGGAGACGGCAAAACCAGCCAGCAGAAAAGGCGCCAGGCTCAGCGCCAGGCCCACGTGATACCCCGTGTAGCGCTTGGCCAACGCCAGCATCGCCAGAGAAAAGATGGATCCCAGAAACAGCACCACGCCCAGCGTGGCGCGCAGCCGGGGCGGCGCGCTGTGTTGCAGGACGATGGCGATCGGGGGCGCGCCGACGGACGTCATGGTGCCCATGATCCCCGAGGCCACGCCCGCGCCCGATACGCGGCCGGGCGTGGCGCTAAAGCGCAGCCCCGCCACGCTGAGCGCCACGGCGGCCAGGATCATGCCGGCGAACAGCACGCCCAGTGTCTGCGGCGCAAAGCGCGCCATCGCGTAAATGGCGATCAGCGTGCCCACCGCGCGGCCTGCCAGCGCGTAGGACACGGCGGACCAGTCGATGAAGGCGCGCTCGCGTAACGCGGTCAATAAGGAAATAAAGCCGCCCAGTGTCAGCAGCGGGCCGGGCGCCAACTGCGGAAAGAACAGCGCCGCGACGGGCGCGGCGAACATGGCGAACCCGATGCCGCCCACGCCCTGCGCGACGGCGGCGCCAAACACCACGATGGCCATTGCAACGTAATGCCAGGCATCGGGAAAGCTCAGGGTGCTGAACATAGATTCGGCCTTGTGTATGTATACGATAGTCTGAGGCAAATAAATGCCGAATGCGCGTCAGCACCAAAAATTACGGGTAATCCCTTGTTTTTACGCCGCTATTCATGGGTTTTTCAGAATTATCGGTTTCCCTAGGCGCTGCATATTTCCGTTGGTATGACTCACAACGAAATATAGTATACCGACTGTGGCGACCTAACAGCCACGTCACAAGGGGAATCAAGCATGCAAGCGGACGTCGTGCTCAACGCTGCTCACTGGATGTATCTGATCAGCGTGGCCGCCATCATCCTGACGATGATTTTGCGAGCCAATGTGGTGGTGCCATCGGTGATCGGCACTTTTCTGGTGGTGCTGGCCATCACGGGCAATCCGATCAGCGCGCTGATCGGCATCATCTCGGCCAGCTTCGTGGCCGCCAAAGAGCTGTTCAACATCTTCCTGGTCATCACCTTCATGACCGCGTTGCTGAACTCGCTGAAAACGCTGCAAGCGGACGTGCGCATGGTGCAGCCGTTCCGGCGCGTGATGCGCGGCGGGCATTCGTCCTTCGTCATCATCGCGCTGTGCACCTATGTGATTTCGCTGTTCTTCTGGCCCACGCCGGCGGTGCCGCTGGTGTCCGCCATCCTGTTGCCGGCCGCCATTGCCGCCGGCCTGCCGCCGCTGGCGGGCGCCATGGCCATCGCCATCGCGGGCCAGGGCATGGCCTTGTCGTCCGACTACGTGATTGGCGTCGCGCCCAGTATCAGCGCCAAGGCGGCGGGCGCGGCGGTCAGCGCGGCGGTCGTGGCCGACCGGGCGCTGGTGCTGTCACTGATCACCGGCGCGGTGGCGCTGGTGACCGCGTATCTGCTGATCCGCAAACACATCGTGCCCGCCAGCCCGGCCTTGCTGGACGCCTGGCAGGCCCGCGCGCAGGACGGCAGCCTGGCGCGCATCGAGCAGTCGGGTTCGTTCGACAAGGCCGAGCTGGCGCGCGGCACCATGGGCGCCGATCCGGCATTGCCCTCGGGGCCGGCCATCAGCGATGAAGAACGCCGCCGCGTGCGCTGGTCCAAGACCTTTGCCGTGGTGACGCCGCTGGCCTTCCTGGCCGTCATTGCCGTGATGGTGCTGCCGCGCATCTTTCCGTCCCTGCCCGCGCTGCGCGGCGGCGACGCGGCGGCGCTGGTGGGCGGCGTGGCTTTCGTGGTGATGATGTTCGTCACGCTGGCCGCCGAAGGCCCGCGCAAGATGCTGGACGTCTGCCCCGAGCACGTGACGGACGGCTTCGTCTTTGCCTTCAAGGCGATGGGATCGGTGCTGCCGATTGCCGGTTTCTTTTTCGTGGGCGCCCACGACACCGCCGCGCAGATCCTGGGCGTGCCCCCGGCGCAGGCGCCCGGCCTGCTGTTCGAAGTCATCTCGGCCGGCCAGCACCTGATTCCTGAAAACCACTTCCTGGTCGCGTTCGGCGTGTTGCTGGTGGGCATGATCACCGGCATCGACGGCTCCGGCTTTGCCGGCCTGCCGCTCACCGGCACGCTGTCCGGCGCGCTCGGCCCGGTGGTGGGCGTGGATGCGGCCACGCTGGCGGCCGTGGGCCAGATGGGTGCGGTGTGGACGGGGGGCGGCACGCTGATCGCGTGGTCGTCGCTGATCGCCGTGGCCGGCTTTGCGCGGGTGAACGTGCTGTCTCTGGTGCGGGCGTTGCTGCTGCCGGTGCTGCTGGCCTTGTTTGTGTCCACCATCTGTGCGGTGCTGATCTGGAGTTGACGGCGCACCGGTGCAGACAGCAAAAGGGGCCTTCGCGGCCCCTTTTTCATCCGGCGATTCCAAGCGGTGCTTCACCGGCGCGTCCAAACGCCCGCCCTCGCCAGTTCCGAATTCATATGCCGGTATGCCAGTTTGACAAGGGTTTCCACGGATCGTCGGGTAGTGATTAAAGTATACAATGTTCCTAAATCACCCGGACGCCAGCAGTTCAGGCCCCTCCGCACAGATACCCCGCATCGGTAAAGGAAGCGCACCCGTGGACGATCTTTCGCAGCAGGCATTCATGAACCATATCGGCGGCGCGTGGGTGGCCAGCGCCACCGGGCGCACCGCGCCGAACGTCAACCCCGCCGATACCGCCGACGTCGTGGGCCACTTTCCGCTGTCGGACGCCGAAGATGGCCGCCGCGCGGTTGACGCCGCCGAGGCCGCCTTTGCCGGCTGGCGCGACACCCCGATCTCCAAGCGCGCCGCCATCCTGTTTCGCGCCGCCCAATATCTGGAAGACCACGCCGACGCATTCGCCCGCGAGCTGACCCGCGAAGAAGGCAAGAGCCTGAACCTGGCTAAGGATGAAGTGCTGCGTTCGGCGCAGACCATCCGTTTCTACGCCGTGGAAGGGCAGTCATTCACCGGTGAAACCTTCGTCAATGACGACCCGGACATGGTCGTCTACAGCCAGCGCGAGCCGCTGGGCGTGGTCACGGTGATTTCCCCGTGGAATTTCCCGATTTCGATTCCCGCCCGCAAGATCGCCCCGGCGCTCATCACCGGCAACACCGTCGTCTTCAAGCCCTCGTCCGACGCGCCGCTGTCGGGCTACCGGCTGGCCGAAGCCTTCGTGCAAGCCGGCCTGCCCGCCGGCGTGCTGAACCTGGTGATCGGCCCGGCATCGCAGGTGGGCCCCGCCATCACGACGGCTCGCGCGGTGCGCGCTATTTCGTTCACCGGGTCCACCGCCGCGGGCGAACAGATCCACCGCAGCGCCGGCCTGACGACGCGCACGCAGATGGAACTGGGCGGCAAGAATCCGCTGATCGTGTTGGCCGACGCCGACCTGGACCGCGCGGAGGACCTGGCGGTCAAAGGCGGCTTTTCGCTGAGCGGCCAGGCCTGCACCGGCACCAGCCGCGTGCTGGTCGATCGCGCCGTGCGCCAGGCGTTCACCGACAAGCTGGTGGCGCGCATCAAGACGCTCACGATCGGCAACGGGCTGGACGGCAATTTCGACCTGGGCCCGCTGGCCACGCGCAAGCAGCTGGACAACGTGCTGAGCTATATCGCGCTGGGCAAGCAGGAAGCCACGCACCTGTGCGGCGGCGATGTGCTGACGGGGCCGGGGTTTGACCGCGGCTATTACGTCACGCCCGCGCTGTTCACGGACGTGACGCAGCAGATGCGAATCGCGCGCGAAGAGATTTTCGGACCGGTGATTGCGTTGATCGAGGTAGACGGCTATGAAGACGCCATCGCCAAAGCCAACGACACCGAATACGGCCTGTCCGCCGCCATCGCCACGACGAACGCACGCTACGCGCACCGCTTCGCCCGCGACATCCAGGCAGGCACGGTCAAGATCAACCGGACCACCACCGGCAACCTGATCAACGCGCCATTTGGCGGCTTAAAGCACTCCAGCACCTCCACGTTCCGCGAATCCGGGCGTGTCGGGCTGGAGTTCTATACGCAGATCAAAACCATCTACCGCGCCGGCTGACCGCGCGGGCAAACAAAGAGGCTACTCATGAAGCAGATCTATCGCCTGGAACTGGAAGAAGCGCGCCTGATGGTGCGCGCCGCCATCGCAAAATCACAAGAAATCGGCGTGCTGGAATCTATTTGCATCGTCGATGATGGCGGCTATCCCATCGCGCTGGAGCGCATGGATGGCGCCCGCATCACCGGCCCGCAAATCGCGTGGAACAAGGCATTCACCGCTGCCGGCCACAAGCGTTCGACCCACCTGTTCAACACACCGCCCAATGGCCCGGCGCTGCCCGGCAACGAAGCCTTTGGCATCCAGTGGAGCTTTGACGGAAAGTTTGCCGTGTTCGTGGGCGGCTTTCCCATCGTGGTGGACGGCGAAGTGATCGGCGGCGTGGGCCTGAGCGGCGGCAACGGCGAACAGGACACGCAAGCGGGTCTGGCCGCACTGGCCGCGCTGGGGCAATGGTTGGAGCCGCGCGGCATGAAAGTGCTGGTGCAGGCAGACATCAAGAAATAAGCCAAACCCAGCGAGGCCCACCATGGCATACCGCGTGCATATCCTCGAAACCGACCAGGCGTTCGACGTTCAGCCGGACGAATCTGTGCTGGACGCCGCCGAGCGCGCAGCGGTAAAGCTGCCACATGAATGTACGTTCGGCGGCTGCGGCACGTGCCGCATCAAAGTGGAAGCGGGTTCGGTGCGATACGACGAATTCCCGATGGCGTTGACGCCGGAGGAAGCCGCTGAAGGCTATGCGCTGGCGTGTCAGGCGCGCCCGGAAAGCGATCTGCACATCAGCGTGGCCAGCAGCCGCCAGGTGTTTCCCGAGCCGCAGCAACTGGCCGCCACGGTGCATCGCATCGACGCCTATACCGACGACATCGTGCATCTGACGCTGGCGCTGCCGCAGGGCGCGCCGGATTATGTGCCGGGCCAATACATGAATGTGCTGCTCCCCGACGGCGAGACGCGCAGCTTTTCCATGGCGTCGGCGCCGTCTTCGTCATTGGAAAGCGGTCTGCTGGATTTCCACATTCGCCGCATTCCAGGCGGCCGCTATACCGATCAATGGCTGGGCCAGGCGCGGCCGGGCGACGCGGTGAAGATCGAAGCACCGCTGGGCGTATTCAGCTATCACGAAGAAGACTGGCGGCCGCTCATCATGATGGCCACCGGCACCGGCATTGCGCCCATCAAGGCGATTCTGGAATCCTTGCTCGACAACGAAGATTGCCCGCCCGTCAGCCTGTACTGGGGCATGCGCACCGAAGCCGACCTGTACTTGCAGGACCAGATCGCAACCTGGGCCGGGCGCCTGTATGAATTCAATTTCGTGCCGGTGCTGTCGCGCCCGAGCGCCGCGTGGCAAGGCCGGCGCGGCTATGTGCAGGATGCCGTGCTGGAAGACCATGCTGATCTTTCTGAATACGCCATCTACCTTTGCGGCGCGCCCGCCATGATCCTGGACGCCAAGCACCGGCTGGCCGGGCAGGGGGCCAGCGTGGACCATCTATACGCAGACAGCTTCACCTTCCAGCACGCGCTGGCGCCGGCCGCCTGATCGGGCAGCCAGCGTCTTCATTCGCACCCCGCAGCGGTCAGCGGAACACCAGCACCGGCAGCCGCGTCTTGTTCAGCACGCGCTGCGTTTCACTGCCCAGCAGAAAGCCGGTCATGCCGTGGCGGCCGTGCGACCCCATGATGATCAGGTCGCAGCACTCGCTCTTGGCCGTCTCTACGATGGCCTCGTGCGGGTGATCGTTGACCATGACAACGATGTTGCACGGCACCAGCGCATGGCGCGCTTCCATCTCCAAGCCTTCCAGATAGCTCTGCGCGTTCTTACGCGCCTGGTCGGTATGGTGCGCTTGCGTGGTGCCCAGCATCTCGGCCTGATAGACCAGCAGATGGTCCTCCGGAATGGCGCGAATGATGGTGATGGTGGCGCCCATTTCCTTAGCGAAAATGAGCGCACGCTTGAATGCCGATTCAGACAGCAGGGAGCCGTCTACAGCGATGAGCAGGTGCCGATACATGTTGCTTCTCCTTTAAGAAAAGGAACGTGGAGCAACGGCGAAATCAGTATAGGCTTGCGCCGGATGGCAATCCAGTCCCGCTTAAGGAGGAGGTGAATCGGCGTTCACGCGCTGCGGCGCAACCCTTCGCCGGGCGTCGCCAGCCCTTGCGGCAGCGCGTCGATCAGGCTGCGGGTGTACGGGTGACGCGGGTGCCGCCACAGCGTGGAGTTGGGTCCTTCTTCCACGATCCGGCCCGCATTCATGACCATAACCCGGTCCGCCAGGTAATGCACCACGGACAGGTCGTGCGAAATGAACAGGTACGACAGCCTGAACTCGGATTTCAGATCCACCAGCAGGTTCAGGATCTGCGCTTGCACCGACACATCCAGCGCCGACACCGGCTCATCGCAGATCACCACCGCCGGCCGCAGCACCAACGCGCGCGCAATGCCGATGCGCTGGCGCTGCCCGCCCGAGAACTCGCTGGGGTAGCGCGTCAATGCTGTCTGCGGCAGGCCCACGGCGTCCAGCATCTTGACGATGCGCTGGCGGCGCTCTTGCCGGTCCGCCACGTGGTGAATGCGCAGCGCGGCTTCCAGGATGTCGTTCACCGTATGCCGGGGATTCAGTGACGCATAGGGATCCTGAAAAATCATCTGCACGCTTTGGCGGTAGGCGGCCAGGCGCCGCCGGTCCAGCGTTGCGGTGTCTTCCCCGCGCAGCAGGACGCGGCCCGACGCCGGCGTCAACAGGCGCACCAGCGTGCGGGACAGCGTGGACTTGCCGCAGCCGGATTCACCCACCAGCCCCAGGGTTTCCCCGGGCGCCAGATCAAAGCTCACGCCATCCACCGCCGTGGTGATGCCGTCCCGCGCCGCATACTGCACGCGCAGGTTTTCCACTTGCAGCAACGGGGGCGCGCCCAAGGGGGAGGGGTCATTGGCCGCCGCCGCTGCGCGCGGCGGCGTCACCAGCCCGAACACCGGGCGACCCGAAGCCGGGTCCAGCCGGGTACGTATTTCCGGCAGGCGCCGCTTGCGGTAGTGGGTGTCGTCATCCAGCCGCAGCGACGCACCCATCAGGCCCTGCGTATACGGATGCCGGGGATGCGTCAGCAAGGTCGAGGCCGGACCTTCCTCGACCTTTTCACCGCCGACCATCACCGCCACCCGGTCCGCCCATTCGCCCACCACGGCCAGGTCGTGCGTGATCAGCAGCAAGCCCATGTTGAACTCGGTGCGCAAGTCGTCCAGCAGTTGCAGAATCTGCGCCTGCACCGTGACGTCCAGCGCGGTGGTGGGTTCGTCGGCCACCAGCAGCGCGGGCTGGCAGGCGATGGCGGCGGCAATCATGGCGCGCTGGCGCTGGCCGCCCGACAAGCGATGCGGATAGTCGTCCACGCGGCGCTGCGGTTCAGGCACACGCACCAGGTCCAGCAGTTCGATGGACCGGGCGCGAGCGGCGCGTGCGCTGGCGCCCCGATGCAGGCGCAGCGCTTCGCCGATCTGCTCGCCCAGTGTCAGCACCGGGTTCAGGCTCGTCATCGGTTCCTGGAAGATCATGGCGTTGCGGTCGCCGCGCAACGCGCAGCGCTGGCGTTCGGTCAGCGCCAGCAAGTCCTGGCCGTCGAACAGAATGCGGCCGGACACGCGCGCATGGCGCGGCAGCAGGCCCAGCAAGGCAAGCGCCGTGGTGGACTTGCCGCAGCCGGATTCTCCCACCAGCGCCAGCGTTTCACCGCCGCGCACCTGCAAGTCCAGTGCGCTTACGGCCTGATGGCCGGGGAAGGCCACGTTCAGCCCTTGAATGTCGATCAGCGTGCTCATGGCGTAGGGGTTCCGGTCTAGCGGGCGGCAGGGGCCGCAGCGGGCGCGCGGTGGCGCCGCAGCTTGGGATTAAGCGCGTCGTTCACCGCGTCGCTCAACAGATTCAACGCCAGCACCGTGGCCATGATGGTCAGGCCGGGCAGGGCGGTCATGTACCAGGCGGTGCGCAGCGCTTCACGCCCCGCGCCCACCATGCTGCCCCAGCTGACCACATTCGGGTCGCCCAGCCCCAGGAACGACAGCCCGGCTTCGGACAGGATGGCGTGCGCAACCAGCACGGCGGTGGTCACGATGATGGGCGGCAAGGCGTTGGGCAGGATCTCAATGAAAATGATGCGCGCATGGCCCGCACCCAGCGTCTGCGCAGCCCGGACGAACTCGCGTTCGCGTAGCGCGATGAATTCCCCGCGCGTCAGCCGCGCGATGCCGGTCCACGATGTCACGCCCAGCGCAAAGATGATGGTCGACAATGACGGACCCAATATCGCTACCAACACAATCGCCAGCAGGAACGACGGCACGGTCTGGAACAGTTCGGTGATGCGCATCAGCACGGCGTCCACGCGCGGCCCGGCATAACCGGCCACGGCACCCACCAGCAGGCCGATCACCAGCGCGATGGCCGCCGACGCGCCGCCCACCAGCAGCGACACGCGTGCGCCGTGAAAAAGCCCGGCCAGGATGTTGCGTCCCATCAGGTCGGTGCCTGCGGGAAAATCCGCGTCCTCGCCCGGCCATGTGAAGGGCGCGCCCACCATTTCCAGCGGGTCATCGGGAAACAGCCAGGACGCGCTGGCAGCGGCAGCCAGCACGATCAGCAGGATGGTGGCGCCGACGGCTGCCGACGGCGTGCGCAACAGCCGCAGCGCGGCGTGCAAAGGCTGTGTCATGTCTTTCTCACTCGGGGGTCGAGCCAGCCATAGGTGGCATCGACGGCAATGTTCATCACCGCCACCAGCGCCGCGCTCATCAGCAGAATGCCCAGCAGCAGATTCACGTCACGGCTGGCGATTGCCTCGAACGACAGCTGCCCCAGCCCCGGCCACGCGAACACGGTTTCCACCACGATGCTGCCGCCCAGCAGCGCGCTGCTTTGCAAGCCCAGCATTGTGATGACGGGAAGAATGGCGTTCTTCAGCGCATGCCGCCAGATCACACGCGCTTCGCCATTGCCACGCGCGCGCGCCGTGCGGATGTAATCTTCTTGCAGCGTTTCGATCATCGACGCACGCGACAACCGCGCATAGATGGCCACGTAGTAGATCGCGACGGTGGCTACCGGCAAGGCCAGATGCCGCGCGTAGTCCAGCCACAGCGCCCAGCCGGTGTGGGCCGCGCCCACGTCGCGGATGCCGCCCACGGGCAACCAATTCAGGTGCACGCCAAACCCCACGATCAGCATCAGCGCTGTCCAGAACATTGGCGCTGAATAACCGGCCGTGGCCAGCGCCGACAGCAGCGTATCCAGCAGGCCGTGCGGCCGCCGGGCCGCCAGCACCCCCAGCAGCACACCCAGCGCCACGGACAGCGCCAGCCCCGCGCCAATCAGCGCCAGCGTGGCGGGCAGGCGCCCGAAGATCAGGTCGGCCACCGGCTCGCCATAGCGAAACGAATATCCCAGATCCAGCGACAACAGGCTCTTCAGGTAATAGCCCAGCTGCGCCAGCACGCTCTGGTCCAGCCCGTAGGCCACGCGCAGCTGCGCCACGTGTTCGGGCGTGATGCCGCTGTTCTCCGAGGCGATCACGTCCACCAGATCGCCCGGCACAAGCTTGAGCAGAAAGAAATTGGCGATGGCCGTCGCGCCCACCACGAACAGGATTTGCAGCAGATACCGCAAGGCGCGCGGCAGGCGAGGGCGAGGCAGGCGCAAGGTCATCACAGCACTCCAGCGGCGCTCAGGCCTTGCCCAGCCAGACGTTGGCGAAGTTGTTGCGCGAATGCGAAGACGCGTCCGTCACATTGCGCACCTGCTTGTCCCACACGCCAAACCAGCGGAATTCAAACAGGCCGATCAGCGGCAGGTCGCGCTGCGCCAGCCGTTGCACCTCGTTGTACTGTTCGATGCGCTTCTTCGGATCGGTCTCGACCTGCGCGGCTTCGATGGCGCGGTCCATGTCGGCGTTGTTGTAGCCGGACACGTTGTACCAGGGCGTGCCTTTGGCTTCAGCCTTGCTCCAGTAGCGCGTCTCTACACCCAGCTGCGGGTCGATCAGCACTGTGCCCCACGAGCTGATGAGCTGGAAGTTGTAGTCGGTGAACACGTTGCGCGTCCAGGTGGCCAGGTCCAGCCCGCGCAAGGTCACGTCAATGCCGATCTTGCGCAGCGCCTGGCGCACGAATTCGCCGGTGCGGCGGTAATCATCGCCAAACGGAATGTAGTCGTGCGTCAACGCAAAGCGCCAGCCGTCGGCCTTGCGGGGGTAGCCCGCTTCGTCCAGCAGCTTTTCGGCCAGTGCCGGGTCATACGGATACTGCTGCACATTGGGGTTGTGATAAGGCTTGACCAGCGACGGCACCGGGCTGACGAAGGGCTCGGCGTAGCCGTTCCACACGGTCTTGACCAGCACCTGTTTGTTGACGGCATGGGCAATGGCCTGCCGCACCTTCAGGTTCGACAGGATCGGGTCGCGCAGATTGGCTTCCAGCCACAGCCACGCGGCGAAGCCGTTGTAGCCCGACGTATCCACCGCCAGCTTGGGCAGCTTGGACAGGCGCGTGGCATCCGTGAACGCCACCGGGTTGCGTTCGCCGTAAGACACGGCGCCGGTTTCCAGCGCGGTGGCGCGGCCCGACACATCGGGAATGATCTTCCAGACGATGCGGTCCAGGTAGGGTCGTTCCGGCTGCCAGTACTTGTCGTTCTTTTCCAGCACGATGTAGTTGCCCCGGTTCCACTCTTTGAACACAAAGGGGCCGGTGCCGATCGGCTTGTTGTTGTAGGGGTTGTTCTGGATGTCCGTGCCTTCGAACAGATGTCGCGGCAGGATGGGTGCGCCCAGCGAGTCGATGGCATTGAGCGCCACCGGCGTCGGCTGCGACAGATGCAGCACCACGGTGTGGTCGTCGGGCGTCTCCACTTTCTGCAAATACTGGAACACGCGGCGCGCGCTGGGTGCGTGCTTGAGCCACACGGCTTCGGCGGACCATTTCACATCGGCCGCCGTGAACGGCTTGCCGTCGTGCCACAACACGCCCTGGCGCAGCTTGAATGTGATGGTCTTGCCATCGTCCGACACCGTCCAGCTTTCGGCCAATTGCGGGCGCGGCTTCAGGTCGGGGCCGTACTCGACCAGCCCGTCGAAGATCTTGCTGACCACGGCGCCCGTGGGCGTGGAGGAGTTGAGGTAGAAGGCCAGCGTCGGCGGCTCGGGGTGCACCACCGCGTTCAGCACGCCGCCGCGCGCGGCGCCGTCCACCGTGTTGGCCAGGCTTTGGGTGTCGGCGTGGGCCGGCGCGAAGATCACGTTGGGGAACAACGCGCCAGCGCCCATCAGCGCGCCCGCGCTCAAGAGCCAGCGGCGCAACGGGTTGGCGGGTTCGTCGTGCAAATCGGGGGTGCCGCCCGGAGGCAGGTGCTGCGTCATATCAGTTTCCTTCGTGGTGAGGTGCCGGTGGCGTCAGGCGGCCAGGCTGGTCAGAGCGGGAAGTTCATCGGGGGTGACACGCAGCAACGTGGCAAGCAGCTCGCGCCGCCACGCGTCATACAGGGCGACGTGATGCCGGGTGTCCAGGCCGGTTGCGCGCAGGTTCAATTGCCAGGAGTCGCGCAGGTAGGGCCCCAGCCGCTGCTGCACGTCTTCGTCGGCCTGGATCAGCGCGGCCACCCAGTCTTCGCGCTGCGTGGGTTCGGCATGCGCCAGCTTGTTCAGCCACCACTGCGTGATGCGGATGCGGTGCGCTTCTTCGTCGGGAAGGATGCGGTTCTCGCCAAATTCACGATGGCCAAAATCCAGCACCTGCGCAGTGCGGCGGTTCACGAACAGGCGCGCAAGAATGTAGTGCTCGTAGTGAAACTGCCAGGCCAGAAAGTTCTGCCAGTTGCGCAACGCAAAGCCGCCCACCAGATCCCACGATTCTTCTACGCCGTGCTTCACGGCGGCGAGCGGATCGGCGCCCAGCAGCACGGCGGCGCGCCCTAGCGAGAATTCTGCGTGTGCAGCGTCATCGCCCAGCTGACGCGCCAGCGCAAACTGAAACGCAATGTCGTCCTGGAACAGACCGGCGATGGCGTGCGAGGCGACCTGCGTGATGAACAGGTCGTGCACCGTGTTCCAGACGGCGTACTCGCCTGCCGCGCTGCGCTCGCCGTCAGTGGCCAGGTCGCGCGGCGGGTCGATGCGCGCGGCGGGCAGCTGCGGCGCCACGGCAAGCCGGATGTCGTCGAACAGTTGCGCTTCCAGCGCGCCGTCGTAGTGCAGCGCCAGGGGCAGGGGGGTAAGTAGCTGTGCAGACATGTCGGCCAGAGCGCTTCTCGGCGTCACAAAAGCCTCGACTCTAAGCAAGCGTGATTGCTGCCCGCAAACATTCTTTGGTGATTTGGATATGGGTGCACACCGGCTGCTAACAGGTGCAAAGCGCGTGCACTGCGGCCAATGCCACGCATATGCCGATTTCAAATAACCGCATAAGAAATCCGTCCTTCCGTGCGCGGCAGCGCGTCGATAGGCTGCATGTTTTCCCACCGCCGGGGGCAACATGCCGCAAGCTTCAAGCACCGATTCCATCCAGGACAGCGATGAGGCGCCGCGCCTGGTTCCTGCCGCCCGTCTGCACAGTGACGCCGACGCCATCGCGGCGGCCGAAGCCTTGGCCGCCGATTTCGCTCTGGGCGCCGCCGAGCGCGACCGCGAACGCGGATTGCCGTGGCGCGAGATCGAACGCTATTCGGCCAGCGGCCTGGGTGGCATCACCGTGCCGCGCGAGTATGGCGGCGCGGACGTATCGCACGTGACGTTGGCCGACGTGTTTCGCATCATCAGCGCCGCCGACCCATCGCTGGGACAGATTCCGCAGAACCATTTCGGCTTTCTGAATCTGCTGCGGCTCACTGGCACGCCCGCCCAGCAGCGCCATTACTACGAAGGCGTGCTTGCCGGCCGCCGGCTGGGTAATGCGGGGCCGGAACGCCACACGAAGCACACGCGCGATATCGAAGCGCGGCTGACGCCCGATGGCGACGGCTTTCGCGTCAGCGGGCGCAAGTTCTATTCCACGGGCGCGCTGTTCGCGCACTGGATTCCGTCCAAGGTGCTGGATACCGAAGGCCGCCTGGTCACGGTGATTCTGGAGCGCGGCACGCCGGGCTTGTCCGTCGTGGATGACTGGTCCAGCTTCGGTCAGCGCACCACCGCCAGCGGCACCGTAGTGTTGGACCGCGTGCGCGTGGAGCCGGGCAGCATCCTGCCCGCCTGGCAGGCGCAGCAGGCGCCTGTGCTGCAAGGGCCGTTCGCCCAGCTGATTCAGGCCGCTATCGACGTCGGCATTGCCGAAGGCGCGCTGCGCGATACCGTGGCCTTTCTGCGTGAACGGTCGCGTCCGTGGATCGAGGCGAACGTGGATCGCGCGACCGACGACCCGTATGTGATCGGCGACATCGGCCAGCTCTACACCGACTTTCACGCGAGCCACGCGCTGTTGACTGAAGCCGCGCTGTATCTGGACGACGCACGCGGCCGGACGCTGACGGCCGATGACGTGGCCCAGGCGTCGATCGTTGTGGCGCGCGCCAAGGCGCTGTCCACTGAAGTGGCGCTGGCCGCCAGTGAAAAGCTGTTTGAACTGTCTGGCGCACGCGCCTCACTGGCCGAGTTCAACCTGGACCGCCATTGGCGCAACGCGCGCACGCACACGCTGCACGACCCGGTGCGCTGGAAGTATCACGCCGTGGGCAACTACGTGCTGAACGCGCAACGCCCCAATCGCCACGCCTGGATCTGACGCCATGCCATTCGAAAAAATCTCTACGCTTGCGCCACGCCGCGCAGCCATCATCCGCGATGACCGCGAGGCGCTGGACGTCGCGCGCGAATTGGCCAAGGACTTTGCGCGCGATGCCTCGCAGCGGGACCGCGAACGCCGCCTTCCTTTGCCCGAACTGGAACGTTATTCGCAATCGGGCTTGTGGGGCATCACCGTGCCGCAGGAACACGGCGGCGCGGGCGTGTCGCGCGTGACGCTTGCCGAAGTCACCGCCATCATCTCGGCCGCAGACGGTTCGCTGGGCCAGATTCCGCAGAACCACTATTACGCGCTGGAAGTGCTGCGCGTGAACGGCAACGCAGACCAGCAGCGCCGCTTCTATGCGCGCGCGCTGTCGGGCGAACGCTTTGGCAATGCGCTGGCCGAAACCGGCACGCGCACCGCGTCCGAGCGCCGCACGCGCTTGACGCCGGATGGCAATGGCGGCTGGCGCATCAACGGCAGCAAGTTCTATTGCACGGGTGCGCTCTATGCGCAATGGATCCCCACGGCCACGGTGGACGGCACGGGCGTGCAGCGGTTGGCCATCGTGCGCCGTGACAGCCCGGGCGTGGAAGTCATCGATGACTGGTCCGGCTTTGGCCAGCGTGTCACCGGCAGCGGCACCGTGCACTTCAAGGACGTGGCGGTGCCGGACGAAGACGTGCTGCTGCTGGCCGACCCCGCCGCGCCGCCCAACACCATCAAGCCGCTTGCGCAGATCATTCATGCCGCCATCGACCTGGGCATCGGCCAGGCCGCGCTGGCGGACGCCGTGGCCTTCGTGCGCGAACGCTCGCGCCCGTGGATCGACGCCAATGTCGAGCGCGCGGCCGACGACCCGCTCACCATCAGCGAGTTCGGCCGCCTGTCGGTCCGGCTGGAAGGTGCGCGCGCGCTGGTGGCCCGCGCCGGCCGCATTCTGGACGTGGCCACGCGTGACGCCACCCCCGCGCACGTGGCGGCCGCCGCCATTGCCGTGGCCGAAGCGCGCGCATTGACCACCGAAGCGTCACTCGCCGCCGGCACCAAGCTGTTCGAGCTGGCCGGCACGCAGTCCACGCTGGACCACCTGAACCTGGACCGCCACTGGCGCAACGCGCGCACGCACACGCTGCATGACCCGGTGCGCTGGAAGCGGAATGCCGTGGGCAATTACTACCTGAACGATGTCGCGCCCGGCCGGCTGGGCACGACCTGATCCCGACGGAATCCATCACCATGGCGAAGAAGAAAATCCTGCTCAACGCATTCAACATGAACTGCGTGGGCCACATCAATCACGGCTTGTGGACGCATCCGCGCGACACGTCCACGCAGTACAAGACGCTGGCTTACTGGACGGATCTTGCGCGGCAGCTGGAACGTGGCCTCTTCGACGGCCTGTTCCTGGCCGACATCGTGGGCGTGTACGACGTGTATCAGGGCTCGGCTGACCTGACGTTGCGCGAGTCGATCCAGCTGCCCGTCAACGATCCGCTGTTGACCATATCGGCCATGGCGGCGGTCACGCAGCATCTGGGTTTTGGTGTCACTGTGAACCTGACCTACGAAGCGCCGTACCTGCTGGCGCGAAAATTCTCCACGCTGGATCACCTGACGAATGGCCGTGTCGGCTGGAACATCGTCACCGGTTATCTGGAAAGCGCCGCCCGCGCGATGGGCTTGTCGGAACAGATCGCGCATGACGAACGCTATGACCGCGCCGATGAGTTCCTGGACGTGGCCTACAAGCTGTGGGAACACAGCTGGGACCGCGACGCCGTCAAGGCGGACAAGGCCGCGCGCGTCTATGCGGACCCCGATGCGGTGCGGCGCATCGACCACGAAGGCCGCTACTACAAGGTGCAGGGCTACCACCTGGCCGAGCCGTCGCCACAACGCACGCCGGTGCTGTACCAGGCGGGCTCATCGGGCAGGGGCCAGGCGTTTGCGGCGCGGCATGCGGAATGCGTGTTCGTATCCAGCCAGACCAAGGAAGGCTTGCGCAAGCTGGTCGCGAGTGTGCGCGAATCGGTCGCGCGCGAAGGGCGCGATACGCGCGACATCAAGTTCTTCATGGGCGTCACGGCCGTCGTGGGCCGCACCGAAGCCCAGGCGCGCGAGAAGCACGCGGAGTATCTGTGCTACGCCAGCCCCGAAGCCGGCCTTGCCCACTACGCCAGTTCCACGGGCATCGACTTCTCGCGCTATGCGCCCGATGAACCCATCCGCTACGTGAAGAACAACGCCATCGAATCGGCAGTGAAGAATCTGACGGTGGCCAGAACGGATCGAACCGTGACGGATCTGTTGGCAGACATGGCGCTGGGCGGACGCTACCCCGCGCTGGTCGGCAGCGCCGAGCAGGTCGCCGACGAATTGCAGTCGTGGGTGGAAGACACCGATATTGATGGCTTCAACCTGGCGCGCACCGTCACGCCGGAATGCTATGCCGATTTCATCGACCTGGTGATCCCGGTGTTGCAGGAACGCGGCGTCTACAAGACGGCC
>CAJYKY010000033.1 GCA_913775005.1 uncultured Achromobacter sp. | reverse complement strand
CACACGCCAGGCGGTATGGATCTGGCGGCTGCGTCCGCCGTGGTCGCCCGCCAGCCGCAACACATCGACCAAACCGGCGAAAGCGGCGAGCGTGAACTGGTCCATCAGTACGATGCCCACGGTCAGTGCGGGTTTCCCCTGGGGCAGGGCATCTTCGCCGTCTTCATAGGGAGACGGCGATACGGCGGCGGTCAGGGCTTGAATCATGACGCAATTATTCAAGTTTTTGTCCCGCGCCTTCAATCTCGTTTTCCCGGGGATCGCCCAAGATGCCGTTATGGCAAGGTCTTGCATCGTTGTGACGCATCGTCAGGCGGGACACGCCAACAAATCGACAAGGGGAATCCGACATGGCAACACCGAACCGCAGCGCAATCCGCGCCGCCCTGCTGGGCGCCGGCCTATTGCTGGCCACGCAGGCAATGGCGCAGCAGCAGAAAATCACCGTCGCCTGGTATGGCGGCAACTGGGGCGACGCGTTCCGCGCCTGCGTGGCCGAGCCCTACACCAAGGCCACGGGCGTGACCGTGGTGCCGGAAGTGGGTACATCGACCACCACACTGGCCAAGCTGCAACAGCAAAAGAATTCGCCCACGATCGATGTCGCCTGGATGGATGGCGGCATCAGTGAACTGGCCGCGCAGGCGGGCGTGCTGGATACGCTGGACCCCGCCGCCATCCCCAACTTGAAAAACGTGATCGACCAGGGCGTGTACCGCAACGGCGACGCGGCCTATGCCGTCAGCACCGGCTATTACTCGCTGGGCATCACCTACAACACCAAGGAAGTGCCGCAGGCGCCGACCAGCTGGAAAGACCTGTGGAAGCCTGAGTACGCGGGCGCCGTCGCCGTGCCGTCTCCGGCCAACTCGTCCGGCGTGCCGTTCATCTTCTTTTTGGCGCGCGTCTGGGCCATCGACCCGTCGAACCTGGGCCCGCTCTACGCCAAGCTGGCCACGCTGGACACGGCCCTGTTCTTTGACAGCTCGGGCGCGGCCACCAACGCATATCAAAGCGGTGAAGCCATCATCGGCGCGCACTTCAACGTGGGCGCGTGGGACCTGATCGACAAGGGCTTGCCGATTGGCTTTGCAGTGCCCAAGGAAGGCGCCTGGGCCACGGACGCCCGCCTGCATCTGGTCAAGGGCGCACCCAATGCCGACGCCGCCAAGAAGTTCATCGACACGGCCCTCACGCCGGATGCGGCCGTGTGCCTGGCAACACGCCTGTACCTGGGTCCCGCCATCAAGGATGTGCAGGTGCCCAAGGATGTGGCGCGCAAGCTGCCGTGGGGCGCCGAGGGTTCGGTGAAGAACCTGAGCCTGTTCGACTGGAACCTCATCAACAGCCGCCGCGCCGAAGTCACCGACGCGTGGAACCGCCAGGTTGCCCGCAAGCGCTAGACCGGGGTCGCGAACATGTCTGCTTTGCTCTCCATTGAAGGTGTGTCGATGCGCTTTGGCGCCTACCAGGCGCTGGATCACATCGACCTGGACATCCAGCAGGGGGAATTCGTGGCCCTGCTGGGGCCCAGCGGCTGCGGCAAGACCACGCTGCTGCGTTCGATTGCCGGGTTTCTGAAGCCGGAATCTGGCCGCATCCTGATCGACGGCCAGGACATCAGCCGCCTGGCCGCGCACCATCGCCCGCTGAACACGGTGTTTCAGAACTACGCGCTGTTTCCGCACATGACGGTGCTGGAAAACGTGGCGTATGGTCCGCGCCGCCAGGGCGCGTCGCGGCCCGAGGCGGCGGAGCGCGCACGCGCCGCGCTGGACATGGTGGGGCTGGCGGACTTCGGCCCGCGTTACCCGCGCGAGATGTCGGGCGGACAGCAGCAACGCGTGGCGCTGGCGCGTGCCATCGTCAACCGGCCCAAGCTGCTGTTGCTGGACGAACCGCTGTCCGCGCTGGACCTGAAGCTGCGCAAGCGCATGCAGCTGGAACTCAAGCACTTGCAGGCCAAGCTGGGTATTGCGTTCATCTTTGTCACGCACGACCAGGAAGAAGCCATGACCATGGCCGACCGCGTGGTCGTCATGCATGCCGGCCGTATCGAACAGGTGGGCGCAGGCACCGATATCTATCGCCAGCCCGCGACGCGCTTCGTGGCGGAATTCATCGGCGATGCGAACTTTATGGCCTACACGGCAACGGACGGCAACGCGCTGCGGCTGGACGCGCAGGGCCTGCAAGTGCCGCTGGCCACGCGGCCCGCCCTGCCTCGCGGCGTGGCGGTACTGCGGCCTGAAGACCTGCGCCTGGCCGATGGTGCGGCCGGCGGCATGCTGTCGGGCACCGTCGCCGACGTCATCAACGTGGGCAGCCACAGCATGATCCACGTGGATATCGGCGGCCAGACCCTGGTGGCGCGCCACGGCGGCATTGCGCCGTCGGGCCTGCGCCCTGGCGCGACCGTGGGCCTGACGTTTGCGCCCGAACAACTGCACCTGATCGGTGAGCCGTCATGAACCGGCGCGCCTGGCTCTCCCCCGGCCTGCTGCTGGCAGCGCCCGTGCTGTTCTTTGCGGCCTTCTTTCTGGCGCCGCTGGCCGTGGTGGCGCTGGCCAGCGTCACCGGCGGCGCGGACGGCACCACGCTGACCTTGCAGCAGTATCTGCGCGTGTTGGCCGACCAATACCACTGGGACGTGATCCTGGTGACGTTCCGGCTGGCCTTCTTCACCACGGTCGTGTGCGTGATTCTTGGCTATCCGCTGGCCTGGTATCTGGTGCGCGTCGTGCGCTGGCAGGCGTGGCGGCGGTTCTGCGTGATCTTGCTGGTGGTGCCGCTGTTCACCAGCAACATCGTGCGTGCCTTCGGCTGGATGGTGCTGCTGGGCCGCAACGGGCTGGTGAACCAGGCGCTCGTGGGCATGGGCGCAGCGGACCGCCCCGTGCGTTTCATCGGCACGGAGCTGGGCATTCTGATCGGCATGGTCTATGTGCTGCTGCCCTTCGTGGTGCTGGCGGTGGGCAATGCGCTGGCCCGCGTGGACCCGGCTTGCGAGCAGGCCTCTGCCGATCTGGGCGCCAGCCCTTCGGCCACGTTCTTTCACATCACCTGGCCGCTGACGCTGCCGGGCGTGGTGTCGGGCGCCATCATCGTATTCACGCTGGCGGTCAGCGCCTACGTGACGCCGGCGCTGCTGTCGGGCGGACGCATCTCGGTGCTGTCGATGCTGATCTTCCAGCAGTACAGCTCGGTATTCGACTTTCATTACGGCGGCGCGCTGAGCATGGTGCTGCTGGTCTTCACCTTGATT
>CAJYKY010000032.1 GCA_913775005.1 uncultured Achromobacter sp. | reverse complement strand
TGTGCAGTACCTTCGGCTGGCGGCGGCGGGCCAAGGCTGACAGTAAGCCTAAAGGCCATCAACGGCCTGCCCGCCTGCTTGCGCGCTAGGCTCCTTGCCCGAGCGCGTGCCCCATCTCCCCATCCTTAGAGCTGAAGCGGCCCTTGTGCCGCGCTCGTGCGGCTGGCATTTCATCGGCCAAACGCATGGGGCGGAGCGCCGCTGCTCGTCTTTTTCGCTGCATGTTTTACACGTGCCTCTCGTCCACAAAGACGCGGTCGCCCGTTTAGCCGATATCGACGTGCCTAGGACGGCGCAATCATTCCGTACCAATACGAAAGTCCCACGCCCAACGTCGTTTCCAGGCGAGCAGCAGGACGTAGCGGTCCGCGCCGGTCGGCCACCGGCACCTGTGCATCCGCTTGGGGCGGATCAGGAGGAGCTCAAATGAAAAAGCTCGCAGCAGTCGCAGCCTTGTCTTTGCTTGCCGCTTCGGCGTATGCCAGCGGTCCGACCGGACCTTCCGTGTCGGTCACCGGCCATGCCGGCACGATCAATGGCACGGCCTCGTCCATTTCCAACGGCAGTTCCGTGGTGGCCACCCAGGTCAATGGCTACGGGTCTTCCAGCCAGACTTCGTTTGGGGAAACGGGCGGCGTGGCACAAGTTGGCGGCACGTTCAACCGTGATGGCACCACGGTCGTGACCAGCACGCGGCAGTACGCCACCAGCGAAACCTACGGCCACGTGTCGGGCAACGCGCCCATCATGGTGGGCGACAGCATCGCCAACGGCGGCGCGTCGTTTGGACAAACCGAAACCAAGGCTTCGGCTTCGGGCACGTTCAAGTCCGCCAACATCGGCGCGTTTGGGGCGATTGGCGGTGTGGGGTCGATGGGTCATATCGGCGGGTTCAATCGCTGACCCAGTTATCCGGACGGCTTCGGCCGTCCGGTCTAGGGGACATCATGAAGAACATTGTGCTTGCAGTTTCCCTGTCGCTTGCGGCTTGCACGGCCATGGCGCAGACCAGCAATTCCAGCTCGACGACGTCGGCGTCGTCAGGCTCGACCAACGCCGGCAACAACCAGGGCATTACGCTGAATTCGAACAACAGCGGGTCCAGTACCGTGAAGACGGTGCCACCCGTGGGCGGACAGAGCTTCTATGGCTCGTTCTCGTCCGACAGCTGCATGGTGTCTGCCGGCGGCGGCGGCTCTGTGGTGGGCTTCGGCATGAACATCGCGATTCCGATCGAAGATCAGAAATGCAGCCTGCGGCGCAACTTCGAACGCACGATGCAGGCCGCCGCGTCGACCAAGGACGCCGACCGCTCGCGCCGGCTGGAGACCGCGGCCATCGATATCCTGTGCCAGACCGACGACCGCACCAAGGCCGCGCTGGTCGCGCAGGGGCTGTGCACGAACCCGGCCTTGACGACGGCAGATCATCGATTCGACACCACGGCGGTGGCGCAATCCACGACCACGACGACGGTGGTCGGGGTGCCGCCCACGCCGGTGCAGACGCAGGCGCAATTGCCCGCGACGGTGGCCCCGGTGCAGGCTTATCCGGTGCAGAACGCCCAGACCGCCGCGCTGACGTCGCCACCGCTACGCAATCCGCGCCTGGACCGGCAGCAGTTTGCCGATCTGTATTCGCCGGGTTGAAGGCGCGGCGCTTTAGCGGGAGGCTGGCGGCGCCACCGTATCCGGGGCGACGCCGACCGCCTGCGGCGCCTGCGCCAGCAACATGGTCGGCGGCGACGACACTTCCAGGCCCGCGTCATTCAAGCGCTTGAGCACGGTGAACAGCAGGGCGCTGCGCACGCCGTAGGACGCGCGCGGCGACGACACATAGCCCTTCGCGTTGAAGATCAAATGGCCGTTTTCAATGCCATCCAAGAACACGTTCGGCGCGGGCGTGTCCAGCACGTCTTCGTGATCGGTGAAGGCCTGGAGCATCAGTTCGCGCACCTGTTCGGCGTCGGTCGACAGCGGCATGGGCAGCTTGATCTGCACCAGCCCCAGCGGGTTGGATCGCGTGACGTTGCGCACCGTCTTCGTCACAAATTCGGAATTCGGCACGATCACGGTGGAGCGGTCGCCCATCTGGATTTCGGTGGCACGCACGTTGATGCGCAGAATGTCGCCTTCGACGCCGCCCAGCGACACCCAGTCGCCGACCTTCACGGGGCGCTCGGCCAGCAGAATCAGACCCGACACAAAGTTCTGCACCACTGCTTGCAAGCCGAAACCGATACCCACCGACAGCGCGCTGGCAATCCACGCCACGCGTTCCAGGCCGATGCCGGCCGCTGAAAGCGATAGCGCAAAGGCAATGACGAAGCCGGCATAGCCAAACAAGGTGGCGGCGGACAGCTGCATGCCCGGGTCAAGCTCGGTCGTGGGCAGGTAGCGGTTGGACAGCCAGCGCTTGAGCATCTTCACGCTCAGCAGCGACAGTGCCAGCACCATCAGCGCCTGCAATACGGCGCCAGGGCGGATCTGCGCCTCGCCAATCGCCAGGCCCTTGCGCAATTGGTCAAAGCGTTGCAGCAGGTCCATCGGCCCTTCGCCAAACGGCGCAAGCAGCAGGATGACGGCCAGCAAGCCCACGGCGACCCGGCCAACGCCCGACAGCAACACGGCCGCCTGATCGCGCAAACTGGGGCCTTCGCGTTCGCCTTCCCGGTGGGATGTGCCAAGCAGCGTGCTGAAGCCGTCTTCGATCAGCGTGGACGCCAGATAGGCGGACGTCAGCACGATCAACACCCACAGCACCTGCTTGGCCATGAACGCGCCGAACGCCACATAGCCTGCCAGCAGGCTGGCCAAGCTCAGGATCAGCACGGTCCAGACGGCGCCCAGCAGCAGCGAAATCCAGAACGGCACGGGCGCGTCGTTTTCTTGGATGCTTTGGCGGCGCAAGCGGCGCGCAATCGCCAGCACCACGCCCATGGTCGTCATGATCAACACGGCGACGATGCCGGTCAGCGTGATAGTGGTGGTCAGGCTGGCATTGAGCAGCACGGGCAGGCGTTCGGCCAGCCAGATCATCACGACCAGCGTGCCCAGCAGACCTGGCAGCCAGCGCAGCCGCGTGGCGACGGTGTCGCTGACGGGGGGCAGGCGCCAGGACGGGCGGTTTGTGGACAGCAGCGCATTGCCCAAGCCGGACACATAGCCGCCGAAACAGACCGTGGCGACCAGCGCCACCAGCAAGGCTTCATTGTTTACAGATAGCTGCGAGTTCCAGTTCAGCCCTGTCTGAATCAATAGCGCAACCACGCCAGGCGTGGCGACCGACAGCATCACCTGGGCCACGGCCAGGAACGAGCGGCGCAACCGGCCGGGCGGCACGCGCGTGGCGGTCAGGCGCAAGATGAGCCGGCCGATCCAGACGCGCAGCCCAATCACCGCGGCGGCAGCGGCCATCAACAGCAGCCAGCCCCACTTGGGCGTCTGCCCCACGGCGGTGGCCAGGTCGTCGCCCAATGCTTCCAGCCGGTCCAGATCACGTGGGAACTCTTCGCGGAACTCGGTCCAGAACTGGCTGGACAAGAACGAATCCCGGCGTTCGCCCAGGCGCGCTTGAAACTGCTTGCGGCGCTGCGCCGACACTTGTTCCGCCGTCTGGGCAGCATCGACCGACAACAGTCTTGCCAGCTTGATCTGAGCGTCCAGCGCGCGGCTGTTCTTTTCCAGCTGCATGCGTTGCGCGGCAACGTCAGGCGCTTCCTTGCCACCTTCCGGCGGCGTGCCCAATTCGCTCAGCCGGGCCGTCACGCTGGCCAGCTGCGGCGTCAGCGCTTCGGTGGCGGCGTCCGCTTTCGACTGGATGTCGAGCGCATC
>CAJYKY010000031.1 GCA_913775005.1 uncultured Achromobacter sp. | reverse complement strand
CCGAAGCGGGCGCTGTTACAAAATAAATGGGAATGAGATTCAGGTTTATCTGCGGCTGACACGTTCTACGAAGGAAGGCCCAGGCGCTGCGCAGCATCCGGCAGCGTCCTGACCCACAGCGCGGCATGCGCTGCCCCGGCCACTCCCATCGTCGAACCCAAACAGCAGGTAGTTGTGACTCTTTCCGCAAATCGAACCTTCCGGCTGGCGCTGCCCCGTCCCAGCGCCGCGCCGCGCTTCATGCTTTCCACGCTTGCATTGGCGCTGACGCTCGGCACAGCGCTTACCGTAGCCCCCTCGGCAGCCAATGCACAAGGCGCGCCGGTATCGATCAACATCGCGGCGCAGCCGCTGGGCGACGCGCTCTTGCAGTGGGCGGCGCAAACCAAGGTGCGCGTGTTCTACGCGCCCGACGTCGTGGCGGGCCTGAGCAGCCGGGGGCTGCGCGGCAGCCTGGCCCCCGAAGAGGCGCTGCGCGGGCTGTTGCAAGGCACCGGCGTGGTGTATCGCTGGCAAGGCGACAGCATCATCCTGACGCGCGAGGGCGGTGTGACGAGCCTGGCGCCGGTGACGGTGGTGGGCAATGCCGACCCGTCGATCACCGAGGGCACCGGCTCCTACACCACGGCCGCCAGCTCGACGGCCACCGGGCTGACGCTGTCGCTGCGTGAAACGCCGCAGTCCGTCAGCGTGGTCACGCGCCAGCGCATCGAAGACCAGAACCTGCGTTCGCTGGATGAAGTGATGGGCAACGTCGTGGGCGTGCAGGTGGTCAGCGAAGACTCGGACCGCACTGATTTCTGGTCTCGCGGTTTCTACATCGACAGCGTGCAATACGATGGCGTGCCCACGACGATCGGCTTGTCGATGTATGGCGAGTCCGACAACGATTCCGTCATCTACGACCGCATCGAAGTGGTGCGCGGCGCCACGGGCCTGATGACTGGCGCGGGCAATCCCGGCGCGTCGATCAACCTGGTGCGTAAGCATGCCAACAGCAAGACGTTCACCGGTTCGGTCAGTGCGGGTTTCGGCTCATGGAACCAGTATCGGGGCACGGTGGATCTGTCGACCCCGTTGAACGAGGAAGGCACGGTGCGAGCGCGCATGGTGGCCATGTACCAGGGCCGCGATTCCTACATCGACCTGTACCACGCGAACAAAAAAGTGTTCTATGGCGTGATCGACGCCGACCTCACGCCCAACACGCGCCTGAGCGTCGGCGCCGACTATCAGGACAAGCGTCCGCGCGGATCCACCTGGGGCAGCCTGCCCGTGGTGTTCAGCGACGGCACGCCGACAGACTGGCGCCGGTCCAAGACCACGGCGGCGGATTGGACCTACTGGCACACCACCAACCAGACCATGTTCGCCACGCTGACACATCGTTTTGACAGCGACTGGGAGGTCAAGGCCGATTGGTCGCAGCGCAAGAGCAAGTACGACGCCAAGCTGCTGTACCTGTACGGCGACCTGGACCGCGAGACGGGCACGGGCCTGCGCGCGCTGCCGGGCTACTGGAATTCCTATGCGCAGCAGACCTCGCTGGACCTTCAGGCCAAAGGCCCCTTCACCTTGCTGGGCCGCAAGCACGAGCTGGTGGTGGGCGCCATGCGCAGCCGCTATGGCGAAGACTTCTACCGCTATGGCTACGACACGTCCACGCTGGCCAGCACCGGTAACTTCTATCAATGGGACGGCAGCTTCGCCCAGCCCACCTGGACGGCCTCTACGTTGCGCGACACCGTTACGCATCAGGAAGGCACGTACGCCGCCGTCCGCTGGTCGCTGACCGACAAGCTGACGGCCATCACCGGCGGCCGTTACGCCACGTGGAAATCCAAGTCCGACACGCGCGACCAGAAGGATTCGACGTTCATTCCCTATGCGGGCGTGATCTACGACATCAACGACACGTACTCGGCCTACGTCAGCTACACCGACATCTTCCAGCCGCAGGACAACCGCGATCGCAACGGCAATTACCTGGACCCCGTGCAGGGCAAAAACTATGAAGTGGGCGTGAAGGGGGAATACCTGGACGGCCGCTTGAACACTTCCATCGCGCTGTTCAAGGTCAAGCAAAGCAAGGTGGCGGTGCTGGATGGAGACGCGCTCGTGCCCGGTTCGTTCGAGCAGGCCTACACCACCGCCGATGGCGTCACCACCAAGGGCGTCGAGCTGGAAGTGAGCGGGCAGCTGGCCCCGGGCTGGAACGCCTATGCGGGCGGCACGTACTACACCAGCCGCGACGCGCAAGGCGTATCCGTGAACACGGAGCGGCCACGCGCGATGGCCAAGCTGTTCACCACCTACCGGCTGCCGGGCGACTTCAGCAAGCTGACCATGGGCGGCGGCGTCAACTGGCAGATCTCGACGTACAGCGAGGTCAGCGCGGGTGACGACACGGTGACGGCCAAGCAGAAGGCCTATGCCATCTACAACCTGATGGCGCGCTATGACTTCAGCTCGAATCTGTCAGCGCAGCTGAACCTGAACAACCTGTTCGACAAGAAGTACTACCTGGGCGGCGTCGGCAACCAGGTCTACTACGGTGAACCCCGCAGCGTGTTCGTGAACCTGACCGCGAAGTTCTGAGGGCGGGCGGGGGCGGGCGCGGGGGCGCTCGCCTGCGTTTGGCCCCGCGATTAGCCCCGCGTTTGGCTCCGCGTTTCACCCGCGCCACACTCGCGCCACACCCGCGCCCCGCCCACGCCACCTCGCGTCTTGAAAACGATTCGAAGATATCTATAATTGCGAATCATTTTCATTTTGTCTGGGAATCTGGCGGTGACGCCGGGGCGCACTGCCATGTCATCCTCTTCCTTTGCCCCTCGTGCCGAGGTGCAGTCCGTCTATCTCGCCCACCACCAATGGCTGCGCAGCGTCTTGCAACGCAAGCTGGGTAATGCGTCGGATGCGGCCGATGTGGCGCACGACACTTTCGAACGCCTGATCCGCGCCAACGTGCGCGAGCCGCTGAACGAACCGCGCGCCTATCTGCGCACCATCGCCACCCGCCTCTTGATCGGCCGCGCCCGGCGTGCCGCCCTGGAAACCGCCTATGCCGAATCCCTGGCGCTGCAACCGGCGGCGGTGGAGCCGTCCGTCGAAGCCCGCGCGCTGATCCTGGAAGCGTTGGAACAGGTCTGCGAACTGCTCGACAGCCTGTCCATGACCAGCCGCCGCATCTTTTTGATGGCGCAGGTGGATGGCATGTCTTACGCCGACATCGGCCAGCAGCTGGGCATGACGCCCAACGCCGTGCAGAAGTCGCTGGCGCGCGCGCTGGTGCATTGCTACGCGGCGGTTTACGAATGACGCAAGAGGCGATGGACGGCGTCAAACTGCTGCGCCCGCATGCACCGGAAGCCGGCCGTGTCGACCCCAAGATCGTGCGCCAGGCCGCCGAGTGGTGGGCGCGCTTGCGCGAAGACGCCACGGACGAAGATCGCGCCCGTTTCGAACGCTGGCGCCAGTCGCAGCCCGCGCATGAGCTGGCCTGGATGCGCCTGGTCGCGTTGACGCGCGACGTGAACCTGGGCGTGGCCGAGGCGGGCCACGATGTAGCCGCCCGCACGCTGCGGCAAGCGCCGCTGATCCAGTCGCGCCGCAACGCCATCCGCTGGATGGTGACGGCAGCGGGCCTGGGCGTGGGCGCGTGGGTCGTCAGTGAACGCAGCGCGATTCCCCGGCTCCTGGCCGATGTGCGTGCCGGCACGGGCGAGCGGCGCTCGCTGACCTTGCCGGACGGCACCCGGCTTGAACTGAACACTGCCAGCGCGGTGGACCTGCGCTACAACGCGCATCAACGGGAAGTGGTGCTGCTGGCCGGTGAAATTCTGGTGACGACGGCCAAGGATTCGCAGGGCCGGCCTTTCACCGTGCGCACGCGTAGCGGCGTGCTGACGCCGGTAGGCACGCGCTTTGTGGTGCGCGATCTGGACGACGGACAGGCGCTGCGCGTGGCGGTGCTGGAGGGCGCGGTGGACGTGCGCGGCTTGGACCGCGCCGCGATGCCGCGCCGGGTGCAAGCAGGGGAGCAGGCAGATTATTCGGTGGCCGGCGGCTTTGTGTCGCAGGCCTTGGAACCCGCCGCGTCGGCCTGGATCAGCGGCATGCTGATCGCCGATGAAATGCCGCTGGCGGCCTTCCTGCAAGAGTTGGGCCGCTACCGCCCTGGCCGCTTGAGCTGTTCCGATGACGTGGCCGCGCTACGCGTGGTCGGCGCATTCCCGCTGGCCGATACCGGCAAGGTGCTAGCCATGTTGCAGGACGTGCTGCCGGTGCGCGTGCGCCAATACACGCGCTACTGGGTCACGGTGGGACGCGCGTGATGGGGCGGCGGCGCCTTCGTTTTCACGCGGCCCGATGCGGCCGCCAGTAATTTGTAACGGGAACGGCGGGTTTCCCGATCTCGCGCTTCAAGTAAGGAAAGCAACCCCGGAAGCGACCTCGATGCGATCCCTCGCCCCGGGCTGCGCCCATCCTTCTTGAGCCAGGGAAACCCCTTCATGTCTTCTCGTCCTGTCCGCGCGGCGTCGTCTGCCCGCCCGTTCGCGCCGCAACGCGGCTTTGTGCCGCGCACCCGCCTGAATCTGGCCTTGCATCTGGCGCTGCCCGCGCTGGTGATGGCGGCGCCGTGGCCGTCGCCCGCCCACGCTCAGGCGCAAGCCCAGCCGGCGAC